>CAMBFA010000035.1 GCA_945865325.1 Candidatus Kuenenia stuttgartensis | reverse complement strand
CCATCCGCCAGCCTGACGAGGCACGCCGGCAACTCACGGCCGAGGAGATCCTTCAACGCAGCGTTTGATGTGTTGCCGCATCGGAGCCAGATAACACGCGGCGGCGGGCCAAGACGCTCCACCATTTTTGCAAAGTCGGCGTCCTTCGTCATGACGCTCGCACCAGCCGCCCGCGCCGCAGCAAAGATGGGCGGGTCAAGCGCGTCACGCAGCCCAAGGTCGCGTACTGAGGCACACTCTCCAGCGAAGGTTTCGGAAATCCATCGAGCGATCGACGGTGAGAGGTGAGCATCAAGCCAGATGATCACGCTGCGGCCCCGGGTTGAGACGCCTGGAGGCTTGCAAACTTCAGGCAAGCAGTGACATCTTCGATTTCTAAGTCGGGGAGCTCGGCCACGACTTCAGCGGGCGACAGGCCCGCAGCAAGGAGATCGAGAACATCACTTACCCGAATGCGCATGCCACGCACACACGGACGGCCGCCGCATTGCTGGGGATGAACGGTGATTCGATCGGTTGGCGTCATGAGCTCATTTCCAGGGGCGAATGATTATTGTACCCGTGGGACCTGGGGGAGTCACCCAAAGCACGGAGCGGAGTGCTGCTCGTTCTTTATCAGCGAACGTGTATCGTCAAGCCCGTGCAACCGCTGCCCGTGATAGCGCCGGCACCAGTGCCTCACCCCGCCGCGTTGTCGAGCGCGGCGTGCGCCGCCAGGAGCTTTTGGTGGCGGGCGTGGACTTGCTCGAGCGTCTTCACGGCCGACGGCCGCGGGAGGAAGCGGGTCGGCGTGCCGGAGTGATGGGCGGTGAGGAAGGTGGCCCAGTCGCGCGTGTCGCCGGCGAGGACAGCGGCCCGGTAGGCGGCCATCAGTGCCGCTCCCCACGCGCTCCCTTCGGCGGCGCCGGCGAGGATTGTCACCGGCGTGTCGAAGGCGTCGGCGAGGATCTGGCCGAGGGCCGGCGTCTTCGTCAGCCCGCCGGAGAGAATGATCTCCGTCCGCGGATAGCCCTGCGCGGCGAGGAGGTCGCTCCCGTGGCGGAGATTGAAGATCGTCGCCAGGAGCATCGCTCGGGCGACGTTCCCCGGCGTGGCGTTGCTCTCGTTAAGACCCATGACGAGCGCGGTGCCGCCGCGCTGCACGCCGACGCCCGGTTCGTCGTCGATGAAGGGGAGGGCAAGCAGGCCGCCGCAATCGTCAGGCGCCGCCAGCAGCAGCGGCATGAGGGTCTCAAAAGCCTTGCCGCCAGAGCCGGCACCGGCGAGGCCGAACATCCCGACGACGGTGTTCATTGGCGTCGTGCCGTTGCGGATCCAGACCATGTTGATCGGCTTGCCGTCGGGAGCGCAGAAGTGGTCGACGGCGCGGGAGATCCCCTGGAAGGCCCGATCGCCGACCGAATTGGCCACGACACTCGTGCCGAAGCTCATCGACACCTGCCCCGCGGCGCCGATGAGGGAGCCGGCCAGCGCCGCCGGCTGATCCCCTTCGGCCGGCGCAAGCGGCGTGCCGACAGGCAGCCCGAGGAGATAGGCGCCATGGGCATCGAGCGCGCCGCCATCCTCGCCCGCCTTGGCCACCTTCGGGAGGAGAGCGGCGAGATGCGGGAAGGGGCCGCTCGGTTGAGCGGCGACGAGGCCGTCGTACTCGGCGAGGAGTTTTTGGTCGTAATTCAGCGTGGCCTGATCGATCGGAAACATCCCGGCGGCATCGCCGATCCCGAGGCGGCGCTGCCCGGTGAGGCGGAAGGCGATCCAGCCAGCGGGGGTGGTGAGATGAACGGTGCGGCGGGCGAGATCGGGGCGGTGGCGGACCGTCCAGAGAAAGCGGGCGGAGGTGATCCGCTTCGGCATCTTCACGCCAAGAAGCGCCGTGAGCTCGGCCGCCTCGGCCTCGTTGCGGCCATCGCACCACAGCCGCGCTGGCGCAAGCGCCGCTCCGTTTGCATCGGCGAGCACCTCACCATGCATCTGACCGGAGATGCCGATCGCCGCCACGGCCGGCTCGATCCCCTTGGCGGCGAGGTTTTTCCGCAACCCTGCCATCGCCACCCCCAGAGCCCGCTCCCAGTCGGCGGGCGACTGCTCGTAGCACTCGGGCCCCAGACCGCGCAGCATCTCGTAGCCCGCTTCGCCGGTTCCGAGGATCTTCAAGTCGCCGTCGGTAAAGATCACCGACAGCCCCTGCGTGCCGGCGTCGATGCCGAGATACCCGCGGGTCGATGGCGTGGAGGTAACGCTTGTCATGGGTGCTTCCAGCAAGGTTCGGGCGACAGGTTCGATGGGGCGTTCGGGGGGCCGCAACGACCGCAGGCGGTCATGCCAGCGCCCGCCGCCGACGCCGCTCCCCCCGGGCGGGCACCGGCCGGGAAAGCGGGGCAAAGGGGGGAATGGCCGAATGATACCCCAGGCCGCAGGAGGCGGAGCAGCCCGCCGCCCCGCGGCCATTGCGGCGGCGCGGCCGACCCCCTACGATCAACGCATAAGGGGGGACCAAGCCCCCGCTCTATTCTCTCCTGAGGTCCGCCATGGCACCCTCCCGTCGACTTCCGTCCAAGCCGATGTCGCGCCGGAGGCGAGCCGGCCGCTCACCGCAGGGATCGGGAACGGGGCTGCTTGCGATGTTTGAAGCGCTCGAGGCCCGCCTCCCGCTGGCGGCCGACATCGGCACCGCCCTGTGGCGGATCACCGGCGACCGGGTGAGGGGACAGTTCGACGACACGATCGTTGTCGACCGCGACCCGGCCAATGCCGCGCTCCTGCGGGCTACCGTCAATGGCGCTGTCGTCAGCACACGCCGCGAGGCGGCGGTGCGCGTGATCCATCTCTTCGGGGGCCGTGGCGACGACACGATCACGATCGACATCCCCGGCAACATGAAGATCCGCACCTGGCTCGTGGGGGGCGCGGGGAACGACACGCTCCAGGGGGGGAACGCTGCTGACCATATCGAGGGGGGGCCTGGGAACGACACGCTCAACGGCGGCAGTGGTGACGATGCGATCAAGGGGGGGACCGGCGACGACGCGATCGTTGGCGGCAACGGCAATGACGCGCTCCTGGGCGACGCCGGCCGCGACACGCTCCGCGGCGGCGCCGGGAAGAACTCGCTCGTTGGCGGCCCCGGCATCGACCAGTTCTTTGGCGTGAAGGGGATCGATCAGGTGCGCCTCGCCGCTGGCGAGAAGCTGATCGGCAACGAGAGCACCAATCCGCTCCGCACCGTCACCAGCGCCGATCAGCTCAAGAGCTGGTATCTCGACACGGCCATGCAGCAGTGGGGCGCACAGCTCGGGCAGACGGTGCCATGGTGGCCGATTGCGTATACCGTCCGGGATGGAGTTGTCGCGGCCCCCGGTCTGAGCCCCACGCCATCCGCCGGCAACGCCGACTACTCCGGCACGAACAACCAGGTCGCCGGCGTCGACGAGGGGGATATCGTCAAGACCGACGGCCGGTCGCTGTTTGTGATCGCCGGTGACGGCGTCGATATCGTCAGCGCCTGGCCCGCCGCTTCCCTCGCCGTGTCGAGCCACATCTCGGTCGACGGCGACGAGCGGTCGCTCTTCCTCCGCGGCAGCCGGTTGACGGTGATCTCGCAGGACAACCGCTGGACAGCCACCGACGGGACGGTGCACCCGATGGTCGGGCGCTTCGGGTGGTGGGGCGGGGGGCAGTGGACGCCGCAGGTGATCGTCACCGTGGTCGACGTCGCCGACCCGTCGGCGCCCAAGATCCTCGAAAAGACGGCCCTCGACGGCTGGCTCCAAGATGCCCGCGAGATCGACGGCCGTGTGTTTGTCGTCGCCCAAGACAACCTCGACATCCCCGCCCCCGCCCTGCTGCCGCTCAAGGGCACCGACGACAATCCGACCCCACCGTTCACCGCCGATCCGGTGAGCTTCACCGATGCTGATAGGATCGACACGACAATCCTCCCCCCGATCGACATCGCCCCGCCGTGGGGGTCGATGTATGTCTACGAGGACGCGGCGGCCTACCGGGCCCGGCTCGAGAAGGCGTGGAGCGACCATGCCCTGCCGACCTACACCGCCACCGCAGCCTCGGGCGCCAAGACTTCCGGCCAGCTCGTCACCGTCGACCACACCTGGGTTCCCCTCGACTTTCAATCGGCCACGCTGCTGTCGGTCGTTGAGTTTGACATCACCGACGACACGGCCGGGCCGGAATCGTCGACGAGCGTCGCCGGGCTCTCTGGCACGATCTACGCCTCGACGACCGGGCTCTATGTGTCGGCGGCCAATTGGGGGAGCTGGTGGGATGCCCGCGACAACGGCGTGACGACGAACATCTACCACTTTGATCTCGCCGCGGCGGGTGTGCCGCTGGTGGCGATGGGCGCCGTGGCAGGGACGACGCTCGATCAGTTCTCGCTCGATGAGCACGACGGCTTTCTGCGCGTGGCGACGACGAATTGGGGCAGCGGCGGCGATTGGAACTTCACCAATTCCTCCGCGGGTGTGTTCGTCCTCGGGGAGTCGGACGGAAATCTCGTCACCGTCGGCGCGGTCCAGGATCTCGCCAAGGGGGAACGGATCTATTCCAGCCGGTTCGTCGGCGACGTCGCCTACGTGAGCACGTTCAAGCAGGTCGACCCGCTGTTTGTCATCGATCTGGCCGATCCCACCCGGCCGAAGGTCGTCGGCGAGCTGAAAGTGCCCGGCTTCTCCTCCTATCTCCAGCCGCTCGACGCCACCCACCTCCTCGGCGTCGGCCGCGACGTCGATCCGACCACCGGCCGCGTTCTCGGCCTGCAACTCTCGGTGTTCGATGTCAGCGACCCGGCCAAGCCGCGGCGGGCATCGACCTACACCTTCGCCGGCGATGGCTGGCAGTCGTGGTCGAGCGCCCTGTGGGATCACCACGCTTTGGCCTGGTTCCCCGAGCAGGGGATTCTGACGCTCCCGGTGCAGGAGGGGGATTGGTGGAACGGGAGCACGGGGCTGGTCGTCTTCCGGGTCGATCTGGCCGCCGATGGTGCCTTCACCCGCCTCGGCGAGATCAGCCATTCGAGCCCCGTCGAGCGGGGCGTGCGGATCGGGAATCTGCTCTATTCGGTGTCGGCCGGCGAGGTAAAGGTGCACCGCGTCGACGATCCGACCGTGGAGATCGCCGGCGTGAAGCTTACGCCGCGGTCAGACACCGACCTCCCGGTGTGGATCGCCTGACCGACTGATCTGTCGGAGCCGCGGATCCGTTGAACCAGATCCGTTGAACCAGATCAGCCGTCCCAGCGACTGCTCGCCGTGGCCCCCGCGCTGCGCGTGCCGCAGAACACGACGTCGATCCCCAGGGCCCGGGCGGCGGCTGCCTTGGTGAGGGCACAGCGGTCGGCGCCGGCGGCGTCTTTGGCATACGCCACCTGGACGTGGTTCGCCTTGTGGCGGGCCATCATCTGGTCGCGCGACACGCCGTACGTGACCGCGTGCATGATCGGCCACTGCTTTGTCGTCGAGTCGAGGCGCCTCTGCGTCTCCTCCTCGGGGAGCTTGATGACGCTCGCCCGGCCGATGTCCATGCAGAGCTTCTCGGCAGCCCCGGTGCCGTCGACCCAGATCCGGCTCCAGACGATCTCCCCCGGCTTGCTGACGCCGGCGAGGGTCGAGCCGCCGAGGCGGAAATACATCGGAGGCTGGCGGTAGCCGTGGGCCCCCTTCCAGCCGCCGATGAAGTGGGCCGGCGGCGCGGCGCCTGAGATCTCGAACACCCACACCCACTGGTCGGTGGTGTTGGAGCGGTCCCAGTCTCCCCAGCGGATGTCGTGGAGCGTGTTCTCCGTCGGCTCACCGAGGGCCTCGTGGACGCGTTGCGTGAGGAGGCCATCGAGGCCGGCGCATTCGTCGACCTCGTTGAAGTGGGTCAGCGGCTTCCCCTTGAAGATCGGCTTCGTGGAGCCAGGGGCACAGACCGGCGGCCGCTTCGAATCGTTGAGCATCCCCTCGACGAGGTCGCTGGCCGGGAGGAGATCCTTGAGGCCCTGCTGATACTGGATGCCGACGAGGTCGCAGCCGAAGCGTTCCGCGAGGCGGAGCGTGGCGATGTACATCCGGCACTGCGTGAGCACCTGGGCGCGGGTCAGGTCGGTGGCCTCATCCTTCCCGAAGTGGAAGGTCATCCCCGCCGCCTCGAGCCACCGGAAGACTTCGCGGGCCTCGCTGTCGGAGACCTGCGTCGTCTCGTGGTAGAGGGCCGATTGGCTCAACCGCTCCTTGAAGACCCCGGTGGCGTGGAGAAGGCGGTCGGGAATGATCGCGTTGTACATCCCCATGCACCCCTCGTCGAAGACCCCCATGAGGGCCTTCTTTTCGCGGAGCTCCGCGGCGATCCCGGTGCCGATCTGCTCGAGCTTCGCCGGCACCTTGACCGCTGCCACCGGCACGACATGGCTCGTGTCGTGGCGGACTTTTCCGGTGGCGAGCCAGGCTTCGAGATGGCGCTGGAAAGCGGCGCTTGCGAAGTCGTCGGCCCAGAGCGTGGCGTAGGGGACGCCTGCCTTGGTGAGCGAGCCGTGGAGGTTGAGCATCCCGACAAGTCCCGGCCACTGCCCCGACCAGTTGGCAACGGTGAGGATCGGGCCGGAGTGACTCGAGAGCCCGGGGAGAACGTGGTTGGAGTACTGCCAGACCGCCTCCGCGACGACAAGCGCCGCCGTCGGATCGATCTTTGAAAACACCTCGATCCCCTCGCGGGCGCTGGCGATGAAACCGTGGCCGCGCGATTTCGAGGGGGCGTGGCCGCGGACGAGCGTCCGGCCGGCGGCGGCAAAGGCCCGCGTCAGATCCGCTTCCATCTGCTTTTGGGCCGGCCAGCAGACCTTGTTGGCCCCCTCCCGCAGATCGCCACTGGCGATGAGGATCACGTCGGCTGTGGGCCGCGTGGGGGCAGGGGACTTCGCTCGGGAAAGGCTGGCCATGGCGCGGGTCCGGAGGAGGGAAACAAACAGCGAGCAACAAAGCGGGGGGGAATCGGGGCCGGGAATCGTCCAAAAGCGCGGTTGGAAACAGGATGGCTGGGCAAACTATACTCTTTGCCACGACGGTGCGGGGAACGGGTCCGAGGGGGGGAAATGTCCCCGCGTTCATCCCCCCATCCTTCGATCCAATGAGTCTCTCGAGTGCCCTGGCAGAGGAGCCGATCATGAACTGCAGCGTCCCTGGTTTCCCCCTTCGTTCGCACCGCCTCGTCCGAGCGGCCGCGATCATCGTCCTGCTGGCGGTCGGCGCTGGCCGGGCCTCCGCCCAGGATCCCGCCACGCCCGCTCCCCCGGCTCCCGCCCTCAACCTCCCGGCCCACACGCGCTGGGTGATCGCCGCCGACTACACCAGCGACGGCGCCCAACTCCTCACCTCCGGCGGTGAGAGCCTCCTCTACCGCCCCGGCGATGCCGCGATCTGGAATCCGGCCGATAGCAACCGGGCCGGTGACCTCGCCGGCCACCCGACGGCCGTGTGGGCGATCAAGGCCTCCCATGATGGCAAGCTCGCCGCCACGGCCGGCTACGACGGCCTCGTCAAGCTCTGGGATCTTCCCGGCCGGGCTCTGAAGGCCGATTTGAAAAAGCACAAGGGCTGGGTCCGCTCGCTCGATTTCTCCCCCGATGGCACGAAGCTCGCCACCGCCGGTGAGGATGGCACCGTCGTCGTCTGGGACACCGGCACGAATGCCGAGATCCGCACGCTTGCCGCCCACGCTGGCCCCGTTACCGCCGTCGCCTTCTCTCCCGACGGGCTGACGCTCGCCACCGGTGGTGGCGACAAGCTCGTCAAGCTCTGGGACGTGGCCGCCGGCACCGAGAAGGGGAAGCTCGAGGGGCACGCCGACACCCTCTGGGCCGTCACCTATTCCCCCGACGGCACGAAGCTGGCCACCGCCGGTGCCGACCGGGTGGTGAAGCTTTGGAACACCGCTGACTCCAAGGAGCATGGCACGCTCGCCGGCCACAAGGATTGGGTGACGAGCGTGTCCTTCACCCCCGACAACGCCCGACTCGCCAGCGCCAGTCTCGATGGGGCGGTGAAGTTCTGGGATGTCGCCTCGAAGGCCGAGCAGAAGGGGCCGCCGCCGGTCGAAGGGGCGAAGCCGTCGAGCGTGTGGTGCGTCGCCGTGGCCCCAAACGGCCAATCAATGTTCATCGGCAGTCATGCCGGCGGACGGATCGTTCCCGTCCCCTCGCCCGAGCTCGCCCCCGTGCCGCCGCCGCCGCCGCCGGCCGCGCCTGTCTTCGCCGCGGTCGTGCCGACCGAGTTCAAGAGTGCGGCCGGTGCCACCGGCGCCATCGCTGCCGACGGGATCGTGCTCGTGACTGGCAGCCTCGCCAAGGATGTCTACACCCTGAAGGCGATCGTCCCGCCGGGGGGCAACGTCGCGGTGGTCAAGCTCGAGGCCCTCACCGATCCGAGCCTTCCCGCGATGGGGCCGGGGCGGTCGGGGGGGGGTAACCTGGTACTGAGCCGGTTCGCGTTGGCCCACGGCGCTCCCGGCGCGGCCGACGCCGCCAACGTGGCGAAGTTCACCGAAGTAAAGGCCGACTTTGAGCAGGGGGGCTATCCTGCCGCCGCAACGCTCGACGACAATCCCGAGACTGGGTGGGCGATCGCCCCGGAGGTCGGCAAGGATCACTCCTTGACGTTCCTACTCGCCCCCGAGGTGGCCATCCCCGCCGGCAGCGTCCTCCTGTTCACAATCGAGCAGCAGTTCGCCGACGGCACCCACAATCTCGGCAAGTTCCGCCTCTCCCTCCTCCAAGGTTCGCCGCCAGCCCCGTGACACGCCCTGATCCGAACGTAAAAGCTCCATCGCTTTCGGGACCGTCGGCCCCGTTTCCGGCGGGCTTGCAGGTGTCGGTGAACGGCGAGCCGAGGGCCTTTGCCGCCGGGGCCTCGGCCCTCGATGCGGTCACGGCCCTAGGCTTTGCCGGCCGGCCGCTCGCGGTAGAGATCAACGAGCGGATCGTCCCCCGCCGCGACTTGGCGGCGTGGCGGCTCGCCGCGGGGGACCGGATCGAGATCGTGACGCTCGTCGGCGGTGGTTGATCGCTCGAGCGGTCGTTGCCGCCCCGGACGCGGTCGCCGGGGTGCAACTGAGTCCGTCGTCCGCGGTCGTGGAGTGCCACCGGTCCGAAAGCCTGCTAGGCTCCAAGCCCTGCCGAGGGTCTCCTCCTCCCGATTCCACGATGTCCCCGCCCACCACGCCTCCTGCCGCTGCGACCACCGAGACGCTCGTCGTCGGCGGGATCACGCTCTCCAGTCGCCTCGTTGTCGGTACGGGCAAATACCGCTCCTATGCCGAGATGGCCCGCTGCCTCGAGGCGGCGGGGACGGATTGCGTGACGGTGGCCGTCCGGCGCGAGCGGCTGGTCAACGCGGCCGGCGAGAACATCCTCGATCATCTCGATCCGCAGCGCTACACGATCCTCCCCAACACCGCCGGATGCTTCACCGCCGACGAGGCGGTCCGCGTCGCCCGGCTCGGCCGCGAGCTCCTGCGGGATCTCGGCAATCCTGGCAGCGAGTGGGTGAAGCTCGAGGTCCTCGGCGACACGCGCACGCTCCTCCCTGACCCCATCGGCACGCTCGAAGCCACTCACCGTCTCGTCGCCGAGGGCTTTGCGGTCCTCGTCTACACCAGCGACGATCCCGTCGTTGCCCGCCGCCTCAAGGAGGCCGGGGCGGCGAGCGTGATGCCGGCCGGGAGCCCAATCGGCTCCGGCCAGGGGATTCTCAATCCCAACGCCCTGCGGATCTGTCTGGAGTATCTCAAGGGGGACGATCCCGATTATCCGGTCATCGTCGATGCCGGTGTCGGCACAGCCAGCGACGTCGCCGTGGCGATGGAGCTCGGCGTTGATGGTGTCCTCCTCAATACCGCCATCGCCCACGCCACCGATCCGGTGCGGATGGCCGCGGCCATGCAGGCAGCCTGTTACGCCGGCCGGCAGGCGTTCCTCTCCGGGCGGATCCCCCGCCGTCTCTACGCCACCGCATCCAGCCCCGACGAGGGACGGATCGGCCACTCTGCCGGAGGCTGATACGTGCTCGCCAAGCGGATCATCCCTTGCCTCGATGTCGAGAAGGGGCGTGTCGTCAAGGGGACGAAATTCCTCGACCTCGTCGATGCCGGCGATCCGGTCGCGGTCGCCGCCCGCTACGAGGCGGAGGGGGCCGATGAGCTGGTGTTTCTCGACATCACCGCCAGCCACGAAGAGCGGTCGATCATGCTCGATGTGGTCCGCCGGGTGTCGGAGACGGTCTTCATGCCGTTCACCGTCGGCGGCGGGATCCGCACGCTCGATGATGCCTGCCGGCTCATCCAGGCCGGCGCGGAGAAGGTGAGCATCAATTCCGCCGCGGTGCGGACGCCGGAGCTGGTTTCACGCGTCGCCGACCGGCTCGGCAGCTGTGCAACGGTCGTCAACATCGACCCCAAACGGGTGCTCAAGGATGGCCGGGAGATTTGGGAGGTGTTCGTCAGCGGGGGCCGGGTGCCGACCGGGCTCGAGGCTGTGGCTTGGGCGCAGGAGGTCGAGCGGCTCGGGGCAGGGGAGATCGTGCTGACGTGCATGGACCGCGACGGGACGCGCGACGGCTACGACCTCGAGATCACCGCCGCGGTCAGTCGCGCCGTCGGCATTCCCGTCGTCGCCAGTGGCGGCGCCGGCCGGCCCGAACACCTTGCCGACGCGATTACGCTCGGCGGGGCCGATGCAGCCCTGGCCGCTGGCATCTTCCACTTCGGCCAGTGTACGATCCGGGAGGTCAAGGAACTGTTCGTTCGTCGGGGGATCACGGTCCGACCGCCCCCCACCTGACGGTGCGCGGCAGCCGGAGCCGATGCCCCGGCTGGTCCATGTCGGGGGCCGATTCGCCGCCGCTGGGAAGTTCTTTCTTTACCCCCTCACCCCTTCGACAGGCATGCTATGGCCACGATCGAAACCACCCCGCAAGCCGCCCCGGTCACCCCCGTCCGCGGGATGAAGAAGAAGGACCGCCTCGAGATCGACAGGCTGTTCGAGGCGCTGGTGCGGTTGCAGGGGAGCGATCTCCATCTGAAGGTTGGCCAGCCCCCCTTCATGCGCGTCAAGGGCTCGCTCCAGCCGCTCAAGCACGACAAGCTCGACGACGAGACGATGCAGCGGCTCTGTTTCGCGATGCTCGACGACCGGCAGAAGAAGATCCTCGACAACGACGGCGGCGCCGACTTCGCCCACACCTGCGTCGTCGACGACATCCGCTGGCGGTTCCGTGTCAATCTCCTCTACCAGCAGGGGTCGCTGGGAATGGTCGCCCGCCGGGTGAACAACAAGATCCCCGACTTCAAGGGGCTCTTCCTCCCGCCGAGCCTCGAGAGGATGTGCGTCCTCGACCAGGGGATGGTGCTCCTCGCGGGTGTCACCGGCTCGGGCAAGAGCACGACGATCGGATCGATGCTCAACTACATCAACCAGACCTACCGCAAGCACATCCTCACCCTCGAGGATCCGATCGAGTTTGTGTTTACCGAGGACAAGTGCCTGATCAACCAGCGCGAGATCGGCACCGACGTCAAGAACTTCGAGATCGGGATGAAGCACGCGGTCCGCGAGGATCCCGACATCATCCTCGTCGGCGAGTTGCGTGACGTGGAGACTTTCAAGACGGCCATTCACGCCGCCGAGACGGGGCATCTCGTGTTTGGCACGATCCATGCCGCCAGCGCCTCCAGTTGCATCGGCCGCATCCTCGACCTCTTCCCCCAGGAAGAGCATCCCTCGATCCGCAGCGCCATCGCCTTCAATATGAAGGGGATCATCGCGCAGAAGCTGTTGAAGTCGATCCGCGAGGGGGTCAGCCGGGTGCCGATCTGCGAGGTGATGTTCTTCGATGTCCTCGTGAGGAAGTACATCCTCGAGGAGCAGGATCATCTCCTCGCCGACCACATCAAGAAGTCGTTCCGGGACGGCATGCAGGATTTCACGATGAGCCTCAAGAGCCTCATCGACCAGGGGCTCATCGATCGCAACGACGCGCTCGAGATCGCCCCCAACCGCGAGGCGCTGATGATGGCGCTCAAGGGCATCGGAGTGACGTGATGCGACGATTGTCGACGAACATTCTTCCCGCGGCCGTCGTGGGCTGGGCCCTCGTGCTCACCGCCACACCGGGCTTGGCCCAGGGCTGGCCCGCGCCGAATCCGCAGTGGGCAACCCGCGAGACCGGGGGGGGGCTGTCGATCCTGCCGCTGGTCTGCTGGTGGCTGCAGGTCGTCGGCTGGGCGATGACGAGCGACTGGATCACGCGCGATTCGGCAAAGCTCGGCCTGCGGCCCAATCTCTGGGGAGCGCTCGCCGCCTTCCCGTTCACGGTGGCGGCCCTCCTGGCCTGGGTGATCCCCTCCTCGATCGCCGGCCAGGTGGTCATGGCGCTGGCCTGGCTGATCCCGGCGCTGGTCTACAGTTCGCAGCACAACGCCAAGGTGGGCAAATCGGACAAGGTGCTCACCGGCGGGCACATGCGCCGCCTCTTCTCCCGCTTTATGGCCCAGTTCGGCGTCAAGATCGAGGCCGAGGTCGAGCCGGTCGAGGCTCTCCCCCCACTCACCTTCCAGGCCGCCGGGGGCAAGTCGGGCGACGACAACAAGGGGCGCCTCGAGCGGGCCCTGGCCACCGAGGGGATTGAGGAAGCGAAGAAGATTCTCCAGATGGCCGTCAGCTCGCGGGCCTCGACGGTACTCATGGAATGGAGCCCAACCGACGTCAATGTCCGGCACGAGGTCGACGGGGTGTGGATGCCGCGGCGGATGCAGGCCGCGAGCGGATCGCGGCGGCGGGCCGAGGTGTGGGCCGACGAGCCGCCGATGGAGCGGCATGCCGCCGACGCGGCGATGGTGTCGATCAAAACGCTCTGCGGGCTCGATCCGAAGGAGCGCCGCGGTCGCCTCGCCGGCACCTTCGCTGTGCAGGCGGAGGGGAAGCCGAGAAATTGCAAGCTCATGGTGCAGTCGGCGCCGACCGGTGAGCAAGTGCTGATCCAGGTCGACACGCCGTCGGTGGTCTTCAAGTCGATGGGCGACCTGGGGGTTCCCAAGGCGATCTCCGATACGATCTCCCAACTGCTGGGCCTCGAGAAGGGGCTCGTCGTTCTCTCGTCGCCGGCAGCCGCGGGGCTGACGACGTCGTTCGACGTCGTCGTCTCGTCGGCCGATCGTCTGCTCCGCGACTTCATCTCGATCGAGGACGCCGCTACCCCGCCGCGCGAGATCCAAAACGTCAAGCCGGTTCGGTACGATGCCCGCGCGAACATCACCCCTGTCGCCGCCCTCGAGGGGGCGATGCGCGAGTATCCGGCGGGGATCGTCACCCGTGATCTGCGCGACAAGGATCTCGCCCTCGAGCTCATCAAGCACGCCGACGACAGCAAGCTCGTGATCATCAGCCTCCGCGCCAGTGACGCCATCGACGCCGTGAGCAAGCTCCTCGCCGTGGGGATCCCGCCCGATCTCCTTGCCCGCACACTCCTCGGCTCCCTCTCGCAGCGGCTCGTCCGCAAGATCTGCCCGAAATGCCGCGAGGAGATCGAGATCACACCGGAGATGGTGGCGAAATACAAGAAAACGAAGGAAGAACTGGCGACTCTTCGACGCCCCAGCGAGACCGGCTGCCGGATCTGCTCGGGGACCTCCTACTTCGGCCGCACGGCAATCTTCGAGCTCGCCTCCGGCGAAACTCTGCGGAAGGCGATCTCCAAGAAGGCCGATGCCCAGGTCCTTCGGCAGGCGGCGGCCAAGGACGGCATGAAGCCGATGCGCGACGAGGGGATGCGGCTGGTGCTCGATGGCACCACCGCGATGGAGGAGATGCAGCGGGTCTTCGCGCCGAAGTCTGGCAGTGAATCGGGAGCCTCATCACGATGATCGTCAATCTCCTTCTCGTTCTCGTCTTCCTGGCGATCGCGCTCGTCCTCGCGCGCGAAGGGCTGTGGAGCGGGCTGGTCATGCTGCTGAACATCATCGCTGCCGCGACCTTTGCCACCGCTTGGTTCGAACGGCTCGCCGGCTTCCTCGACGCCAAGATGCCGTCCTACACCTACCTCATCGATTTCCTCTGCCTGTGGGGGATCTTTGCGGTGGTGCTCCTCGTCATGCGCCTGATCACCGACCGGGTGTCGACCACAAAGGTCAAGTTTCTGCGGCAGGTGGAGATCGTCGGGGGCCCGATCTTGGCGGTGATCACCGCCTGGGTGATGGTCTGCTTCGCGGCGGCGAGCCTCCACACCGCGGCCGTGCCCCGGGCCCTCGTCCAGCCGACCCCCGAGAGCCGGATGTTCTTCGGCTTCGCCCCCGACCGGAAATGGCTCGCCTGGGTGAGGTTTGCTACGCAGAGCGGTCCGTTCGCCTATCCCGAGGAGAGCGCGATTGTGTTTGACAAGGATGGCGACTTCATCCTCCGGTACGCGGATCGACGCCTGAAACTGGAGCAGTCCGAGGGGCTGCGGGTGAATGCCAACTGACCTGCCCGATGCCGCCGGCGTCACGGATGTCCCCGGCTACCGGCCGGTGAGCGTGCTGGCGGTGTTCGCTCTGATTGCCGGCATGCTCTCGGCGACGGCGACTTTCTCCCCGGCGCTGCTTGTCGTGCCGCTGATCGCCTCGGCCTTGGCGGTGGTGGCGCTGAAGGATGTCTCGCCCCGCGGCGACGGCGAGGAACGCACCGGTTCCAACGATCGCAAGACCGGCCGCTGGTGGGCCTTGGCCGGGCTGGCGCTGGCCGTCGGCTTCGGCACGCAGTCGGTGGCGACGAGCCTAACGCAGCGTTCGGTGGCATTTGCGAGGTCCGAGGCTGCGGCTCGGATGTTCCTCGACATGGTCCGGGAGGATCGGCTGGGCGAGGCAGTCAAGACCTGCCTGCCGCAGGTCATCCCACCGCCGATGGGGATGGGGATCGGGGCCGTCGCCACGCCTGACATCGAGGAGAAGCAGGCCGAGGCCGCGCTTGCCGGCATGGAGATCATCAAGAACATCCGCGGGTGCGGCGGTGCTGCCGCTATCGACCTGCACTGTGTCGGCCCCGAGGATCGCTTCCCCAATTCCTGGGCCGTCGACGTCGTCATCAGCTCGTGCGAGGGGCGCTCCAAGCCGCTCGAGATCCGGATGCTGATGCAGTCGAAGCCGGTGACGCGTGGCCAGCGGATGTATGACAACTGGATGGTCGCCGGGATCGCCCCCAACGTCGGGCAGTAGCGCGGCCGGCGCTCGATGGCCGCACCGCGCGTGATGGCCGGCGCCGCGGCGCCGGTCAGGCCTCCCGCAGCCCGAAGGGGCGGGCGGCGTCGAGCGTCTCGGCCCCGGCGGCGAGCATGACGAGGCGGTCGAAGCCGAGCGCCGCGCCGACGCCCTCCGGCATGGTGGGGCCGTGGGCCGCGAGGAGTCGACCGGGAACGGGGAGAGGGGGCCGGCCGCCGGCAACACGGATCCGGTTGGCCTCGTCGATCCGGGCGGCGAGGAGCGCGCGGCTGGTGTCTTCCTCCCAGCCGTTGGCCAACTCCACCCCGTTGACGAAGAGTTCGAAACGGCGCGCGAGGCGGGGATCATCGGGATCGAGCCGGGCGAAGGCCGACTGCCTGGCCGGCCAGAGCTCGAGCGCCGTCGGCCGCCCGCCGCGACCGAGCCGCGGGCCGACGACCTCCGAGAGGAGGACTTCGAACCACAAATCGGCGTTGTCGTCGGTGCCGTGCGGTGCACAGACGCCGAGGCGGTGCCCGGCCTCGCGCCATTCGGCGAGGGTGGCGGCGAGGAGGTCGATGCCGGCGTGAAGCCGGAAGGCATCGCGACAGGAGAGGCGCTCGAGGCCCTCCGTGCCGAGGACATCGCGACAGATGGTGGCGAGGAGCGGCGCGGTCGAGTCGAGCGTGGCCCCCGGGGAATACCACTCGAGAAGGACGAACTCGACGTCGTGGAGGGCGCCCCGCTCCCCGGCCCGGAACGAGCGGGCGAACTGGTAGATGGCCCCCGATCCCTCCGCCAGGAGGCGCTTCATGAGCGCTTCCGGGCTGGCCTGGAGCCACTGCAGTGGGGCGTCGCCGCCGTCGACCGCGACCGGGATCGGATCGATGTGTGCCTCGGGGAGCACTTCGAGCGAGAGGATCGGCGTATCGACCTCAATGAATCCCGCGCCGTCGAAGCGCTCGCGGAGCGCGGCGCGGACCCGGGCGCGGTGGGCGAGACGCCCGCGTAGCGGTTCGATGCCGATCGAGGGAGCGGGCGGTTTTGCGGAACGGTCGGGCACGAGCGACCCTCGACGGCGGGGGGGCGATCAGACGCCGGCGGTCGCCGGTCGCTGCGTGGCCGGATGGCGGGGCTCACGGTACACAAGGACGGGGCAGGGCGCGCGCCGCAGGATCGACTCGGCAACGCTCCCCATCAGGAGGCGAAACAGGCCGGTGCGGCCATGGGTGCCGAGGATGATCAATTCGGCCCCTTCGTCGGCGGCGATCCGACAGATCTCAGCGGCCGGGTCCCCCATGGCGAGGCGCTGCTCGAACGGGACCGTCGGATCGGCCGGCTTCACCGCCTCGAGCATCGCGCGAATCCGGGCGGTGTCGGGCTCGGGGATGCCGTAGTAGAGTTCCCCGCCCCCATAGGCCAGCGGGGGCTCCTCGACATGGACGATGAGGAGCTTGGCCCCCTGCTGGCGCGCGAGCGCCTCGGCATGAGGGAGGGCCGCATCGCTGGCATGGGAGAAGTCGGTGGAGAAGAGGATGATCGGCTGCGGCATGATGGACTCCGGTGGAGAGAAGAGGGCCGCCGTGCCTGGGCGAGGATCAGACGATCGGGCATCGAATCAGCGTCATCCTACCGCAGCGGTTCATCCCCGCGCCCATCAGCAGGCCGTGGCAGGCCTGCCCGGGGACACCGCAGCGCCCCATCCCGCGCCCATCAGCAGGCCGTGGCAGGCCTGCCTAAGTCAGTGCAGGCGCATGCCGGGCAGGGCGCCGGAATCAGGGGAGAGGAGATAGACCCCCGTGGCGCCGGCGCCGCTGGCGGCCACGATCATCCCCTCGCTCAAGCCGAACTTCATCTGCCGCGGGGCGAGGTTGGCCACCACGACGACGAGCCTCCCCACGAGGGCTGCCGGTTCATGAAAGCCCTTGATCCCGGCAAACACCGTCCGCCGCTCCTCCCCACCCAAGCTGACGGTGAGCTTGAGGAGCTTCTTCGCCTCCGGCACCTCCTCGGCGGTGAGGATCCGCGCCACGCGCAGATCGACCTTCGCGAAGTCGTCGATCGTGCACTGGGGGGCGAGGGGCTCGGCGGCGAGAGTCTCGGCGGGATCGGTGGGCTCGGTCACGGAGGCGTTTCCAAAAGGAGCGGGATTCGACGGAGTGGATGGTGGAGCGGTCGGCATGGAGGCGGCCATCAGGGCTTCGAGTTGGGGGGCTTCGACGCGGCGCGCGAGGGGCTTGAACGGGGCGACCGGCGCGCCGGTCAAGGGCTGACGCGACTCCTCCCAGGATTGGATCGGGCCGCCGAAGAGCGCACCGGTTTCGGCGGCCAATTCTGGGAGCACCGGCGCCAGGTAGACGACGATCTGGCGGAACAGATTCAACGCCACGGTGGCGACGTCGCGGAGCTGCTCGGCCGCTTCGGGGCCCGCCTTGGCGAGCTTCCAGGGCTGCGCGGCATCGACGTAGGCATTGGCCCGGTCGGCGGCCGCCATCACCAGCCGCATGGCGCGGGCGAAATCGCAGTCGTCGTACGCGGCGGCGATCTCAACGCCGTCGATCGCCCCCCGGGCGAACAAGCCGCCGTCATTGGGGTAGGTTTCCGAAAGCTGCTTCCCTTCGAGCCACCGGGCCGTCCGGCTGGCGAGGTTTACCACCTTGCCGACGAGGTCGGAGTTCACCTTAGCGGCGAAGTCGTCGAGGTTCAGGTCGATGTCGTCGATGTCACCGGAGAGCTTCGCGGCGTAGTAGTAGCGGAGCGCCGCCGGATCGAGGTGGTCGAGGTAGGTCCGGGCCAGGACAAAGGTGCCACGGGCCTTCGACATCTTCTCGCCATTGACGGTGAGGAAGCCGTGGATCCGCACCTTCGTCGGCAGGGCGAGCCCGGCGGTCTCGAGCATTGCCGGCCAGAAGAGGGTGTGGAAGTAGGTGATGTCCTTGCCGATGAAGTGGTGGATCTCGGCTGCCGTTGCGTCGGTGCCGCGGTGCCACCACTCCTTCCATGAGCCCCCCCGTGCCGCTGACCACTCGTCGGTAGCGGCGATGTAGCCGATCGGGGCGTCAAACCACACATACCAGTAATGCCCCGGCGCGTCGGGGATCTCGAAGCCGAAGTAGGGGGCGGGCCGCGAGACGTCCCAGTCGCGGAGCGGCTCGCCGAGGAAATGGCCGGTGAGGTAGTTGGCGATCCGCGGGTCGAGGGCCCCCGATTCCTTCGTCCATTGCCGGAGGAAGTCCTGCATCGGCTCGAGTTGGACAAAAAGGTGCTCGGCCGAGCGGATCTCGGGGGTGGCGCCGGAGAGGGTGCTGACCGGATCGATGAGATCGGCCGGCGAGTAGGTGGCGCCGCACTTCTCACAGGTGTCGCCATACTGGTCGGCCGCCCGGCAGCGCGGGCAGGTGCCGCGGACGAAGCGGTCGGCGAGGAACACCCCCGCCTTCGGATCGAACAGTTGCTCGACATCGCGGCTGACGACGAGCCCCTTGTCGCGCAGGCTCTTCCAGATCTCGCCGCACAACCGCCGGTTGGCGGCGCTGTCGGTGCTGCCGTAGTGGTCGAACTGGACACCGAAGGCGGCGAAGTCGGCGAGATGATCCTCGCGCATCGCCGCGATCAGATCGTGCTCGGAGCGTCCCTCCGCCCTGGCCCGGATCATGATCGCCGTGCCGTGGGTGTCGTCGGCGCACAGATAGACCGCGTCGTGGCCGCGGAGCTTCTGGAAGCGGACGAAGATGTCGGTCTGGATGTACTCGACGAGGTGCCCGAGATGAATCTGCCCGTTGGCGTAGGGGAGCGCCGAGGTCACGAGGATCCGGCGGTGGGTCGGGGCATTCATGGTGGGGGACGCAGGAGGTGGGTGACGCGGCGAGGGGAGCGTACGGGGTGCGTCCGGGGACGGGCGAGAGGGAATTGTAGGAAGGGGTGAGCGAAGGGGGAAACGGCGCAGGCACCAGGGCGACCTGGGAAGCTTTCGCAGACGGGTCGAACGTGAAAGTGGCCTTGCCCGCCGGGGGATGCCCCGGCAGTATCCCGGCGCCGAAGTCCGGCCGGGCCCAATGCGTGCCCGGATCCTCCCGACGCTGCCCCCGAACTGTCAAAAAGACCACGGAGCCACGGATGAAGTCGTTCCTCCGCGCCGCCGCGTGGGCCGCGCTGTCGGTGGTGGGCTTGTCGGCGGTGGCCGCACCCCCGGTCGCGCCCGCCACGAACGCCCCCGTCGCCGCCACCGACGTCATCCTCCTCGACTTCTCTGCCTCCTGGTGCGGGCCCTGCCGCTCCATGGCCCCGCTGGTCGACGAGGTCGCCGCAGCCGGCTGGACCGTCCGGCATGTCGATGTCGACCGCGAAGGGGACCTCGTCCGTCGCTTCGGCGTCACCGGGGTGCCGTGCTACGTGTTGTTGGTCAGGGGGGAGGAGATCGACCGCATCAACGGGGCCACGACGCGGGTCGAGCTCGAACGGCTCCTGGCCAGGAGTCGGGGCGCAGACGCGCCCGCCGCAGCCCGGAAGATGGCGGCGACAGCCGTGACACCCGCCGTGCCGGGGATCCCGCTGCCGGCCCGTTCGGCCGAGGCCCCGCTAGCGCTTGAAGCCGCGCCCCGCGCCCTGCCGAGTATTCCCGCGAGGGTTGTCGCTCCCCCGCCCGCTGTTCCCCTCCAGACACCGTCACGGCCCGATCCACGGTCGCTTGCCGAGGCCCCACGTCAGCCAAGCTCGCTGCCTTCCGCCCTCACTCCCGCGCTCGATCCTGCCACCCGGCAGGCACTCGAGGCCCGGCTCCTGGCAGCCACCGCCCGGCTCCGCGTTGAGGGGGGGACTGGCGTGTCGCTCGGCACCGGCACGGTCATCGACTGCCGGCAGGGGGAGGCGCTGATCCTGACGTGCGGCCACATCTTCCGCGATTCGGCCGGCAAGGGGCGCGTCGAGGTCGATCTCTTCTCTCCCGGCGGCGAGCGCGGGCTGGCTGGTCAAGTGATCGCCTGGGATCTGAAGCGGGATCTGGCGCTGGTCAGCATTTTCACCGATGCGACGGTCGAGCCGGTGCGCGTCGGCGGGATCGATCGCGCGACCGCGACTGGGGAGCCGGTTGTCACGGTCGGCTGCAACGGCGGACAAGATCCGACGATCCACCACAGCCGCGTGACCGCGGTCGACAAGTATCTCGGCCCCCCCAACGTTCAGGTCGCCGGCCAGCCGGTGCAGGGGTGCAGCGGCGGCGGCCTGTTCGGCACCGATGGCACACTCATCGGCGTCTGCAACGCCGCCGACCCGACCGACAACGAGGGGCTGTTCGCCGCGCTCCCCTCGATCCACGAACAGCTCGACGAATCGGGGCTCTCCTTTGTCTACCGTAGCTCCTATCCCAGCAACGCCGTGGCCGCCGCGGCGGCTGCCGATCTCCCCGCGATGGCGCCACAGATGCCGCCGGTGTCGTTCGACCGCCGCGACCGGGCCGACGCCCTCCCGACCGGTTCGACTGAGTCCAATGCCGCCGGGGCCCTGACGGCCGGCGAGCAGGCCCTCGTCGAACAGATCCGGCAGCACGGTGGGAAGGCCGAGGTGATCTGCATCGTCCGTCCCCACGGGGCGCCGCAGGATTCAAGTGAGGTCTATGTGCTCCAGGGATCGAGCCGGGCGTTCGTCGATCAGCTCTCGCAGACGCACGGCGGCCGTGGCCTTCCGGCCCCCATGCCGGCCGGAGAGGCTCCCAGGGCCGCGGCCATCCCCCCTGCGGCCCCGTTGCGGTAGCCCATCCATGCTCCAGTATCTGGTTCGGCACGGTCAGAGCGTCTCGAACGTCGAGGAGCGCGTCCAGGGGCAGGAGGACGTCGCGCTTTCCGAGTTGGGCCGACGGCAGGCTCAAGAAGTGGCGGCGTGGGCCGGCCGCGTTCATGCCGCCAGCCCTATCGCCGAGATCTGGAGCAGCCCGCTGTGCCGGGCCCGCGATACAGCCGCCGCGATCGCCACCCGCATCGCCCGGCCGCTCCAGATCGAGGACGATCTCTGCGAGCTCCACGCCGGCGTCTTCCAGGGGCATCTGTGGGCCGATCTCGAGGTCCTCTTCCCCGCGGCGGTGGCGCGCTGGCAAAGCGGCGACGTCACCTATCGGATCCCGGGGGGCGAATCGCGGGCCGACCTCGCCGCCCGTGGCCGGGTGATGCTCGAGAAGCTCGCTGGGCGCGACGTCCCCTCGATGGTCGTCGTGGCCCACGGCGGGATCCTCACCGCGGCCCTCGGCAGCCTCCTCGGCCCCGACCATCCGGTGCTCGCCTCCGCGGCGATGCGGCCGTTCACAAAACTGCCCGCGCTCGACAACGCGTCGGTGACGGTGCTCGAGTGGCCGGGGCCGGTGCTCCACCGCTTCAACGACACCGATCACCTCGGCGGCTGAAGGCCGGTGATGGAGCCCTCCCGGCGATCGGCCCCGGTCGGCGGCACGCCGCGATCAACCCGCCGGCACGACCTCGATCGTCACCGGTTCGGCGTTGACCGTGTTGGCGATCCCGAAGCCAGCCCGGCCGGTTGCCCGGATCGTCACCCTCCCCACGCCGAGCACGTCGGCCGGCACCTCCACCGTCGACTCGGGGCCGGTCGTGCGGCCGACGACGCGCCCGTTGCAAAACAGCGTCACCCCCTCGAGCCCTTTGCCGGCGACGCTCATCCGCACCGTGCTGTTGGACCTCACCCGCTCCGGGCTGACGCCGAGGGCGAGCGTGCGCCCATGGTTGGCGGCCGTGAAGTGGGCGACGAGGCGCCCTTGGGTCTCCACCGACGAGGACGAGATCCCCACGACGCGCAGTTCGTGGTGCCCATCGGCGAGCTCGGTGGTGTCGAGCTCCTGGCTCTCCCCCTCAGCGCACTGACCGTGGCGCACGCCATCGACGAAGAACTCGAACCGATCGACATGGACCGGCTTGCCGTCGGCGGAGGGAGGGGTGGTCTTCGGGAGCCGGCCGACCGGCTCGATCCTCACCTTCCCCGCCAACACCCGCCCCGTTTCTAGGTCCGATTCATCGGAGGCAATGGTTGCGGAGATCTTGGGAATCACGGCCCAAGGCTGGCAGAGCGGGTCGCCGACGACGAGGAGCTGGTAGGGGGCGCGGATCGACTGGTAGAAGGCCTCGGCGAGACATGCCCCGCGGACGTAGTGAACGTGCATCGCTGGGTGGGGGAACTTGTCCTGGAGCGCGAAGGGCTCGATGACCGTTCCGCTCGAGCCGGCCGCGCCGGCACGGATGAACTCGGAGAGGTTCGTCTGGCCGCTCTTGGCGAAGATCGCCCCATAGCTGGTGAGGTTTTCACAGATCGCGCCGGGGACCATCGTGCTGGCGGCCTTGTCCCAGACGAAGTTCGGCGTCCCGGTCATGAGTCCGGCGACGTCCTTCTTCTTCACCGGCAGCGTCCCTTCGAACCTTTCCCCCAGAACCCCGTACCGGGCGAGCTCCTTGACGATCGCGACGAAGTCGTGGCTGCGCGTCGTCGAACGGACGTCGCTGTTGACCGCGAGGTAGATCGTGCCGACCGGGCGGGTCCCGTCGGCCGTGGCCGCCGATGCCAACGCCGAGACCACCTCGGCGACGGTGTTCGCTTCGCCGTCGGTGACGCCGAGCATCGTGGCCAGAAGGTAACGCGGGCCCCCCGCCTCGAGCACCTCGCCCGACGAGCCCCAGCCATACCACGCCCGGAAGCCCTGTGTCTCACGGGGGACGCCGTCGTCGGTGAGCGGCCGCCAATAGAGGTTGCTGCCGACCTGGATATAGGCCGGCTGCCTCGCCATGATGGCCGCATACTGCATGGAGAGCCCGGTGAGAGATGCCGAGGGCAGGTTATCGTGGCCCACCAGCTCCGCGGGCAGCTCGTCCCGGAAGTCGATCCGCCAAGGAAAGTCGGTGGAATAGACGATCTGGTCGATCTGCGACGACAGCCGCCGACCATCGATCGCCTGGAGGATGGGGCGAAGCAATTCTTCTCGGAACGTGCCGATCGGGATTGCCTCCCGGCTCCCTTCCCAGGGGAGCATGAGAACGTTGATCGGCGCGATGTTTCGCAGCGCGATCCAGGCATTGGCGACCTCGATGCTCCCCGGGCTACTGGCATTGACGACCAGGAGCACGTTCTCCGGTCCACCCCCGGCCCGGGCCGAGAGGGGGACGACGGCGACGAGGAGGGCCAGCAGCAGCTGGGAGGCCCACCGCCACCTCCGCCGCGTTCCCCCGGCCACCGTCTGCCTGGCGGGCATCGCCCAGGACAGGGGCCGATTGAGCAGCCGGAGGACCGGGGCATCGTCGGAGCATCGCCGTGACATGGACCGTTCCCCGGATGGCGGGCGGAGCCGGTGCGTTCCTCGCACCTCGTGGAGGATCCTGCAAAGCCACCCTTTCTTCCATCGTATCGCTTCGCCCGCCACTCCTCTACGCCCTCCGGTTCGGCCCCGGCAACAACCGGGATCGGCCCTCTGCAGCCCCTGAATGTCTCTGGGTGGATTCCGACAGCGAGCGGTAGACTGCGCGGATCCGTCGCTGGCCCTCCCGGGGCAGCGCCACCGTCCCCGGACATGCCGCCATGGCTTCCCGCTTCGCCCGCCTCATCGCCATCGTCCTCTGCGCCGTCGGCGCGCTCCGCGGCAGGGCCGAGGAGCCGGCCGCGCCGATTGCCTCCTTTTCCGGGGCCCGTGCCATGGCCCACCTCGAGGCGATCGTGGCGATCGGGCCGCGGGTCAGCGGTTCGCCGGGGATGACGCAGCAACGGGAGCTGATCGTCGAGCATTTCCGGGCCGCCGGGGCGACCGTCACCAAGCAGCCCTTCCAGATCCGTGACCGGAAAACGGGCAAGGCGGTGGCGATGGAGAACCTCGTCGTCGTTTGGCACCCCGACCGTACCGAGCGGATCCTCCTCGGGGCGCACTACGACACGCGCCCCTTTCCCGACCGCGATCGGGACGATCCGCGCGGCACGTTCGTCGGTGCCAACGACGGGGCCAGCGGCGTGGCGCTGTTGATGGAGCTGGCCGGGGCGATGCCTGGCCTCGCGGGACCGGTGGGGGTCGACTTTGTTCTCTTCGATGCCGAGGAGTATGTGTTCGGTCCCCGTGATCCGTACTTCCTCGGGTCGACCCACTTCGCCCGGCAGTACGCCGCCGGGCGGAAGTCCGGGGAAACCGGCTGGAGCTACCGCGCCGGGCTCGTGCTCGACATGGTGGCCGACGCCGATCTGGTGGTCTATCAGGAGTCGAAGAGCGTCAGCTGGCCCGACACCCGGCCGGTGGTCGACGAGGTGTGGGCCGTGGCCAAGAGGATGGGGGTGAGGCAGTTCGTGGCCCGCCCGGGATACGAGGTGGAGGACGACCACGTCCCGCTCCGCAATCTCGGCAAGATCCCGACCGCCGACATCATCGATTTCGACTACCCGTCGTGGCACACCACGCATGACACCGCTGCCGCCTGCTCCGGGGAATCTCTGGAGGCCGTCGGCAGCGTCGTCCTCCAGTGGCTCCGTGAACAGCGGTGATCGGATCGGGGGGAAGCGGCGCGGAGGGATCCCCCCCCTGTCCGCTCGTCGTGCCAGACGTGGGGATCGTCGGCGTGGTGCTCGTGCTGTCGCTGTGGCTCGTGCCGGAGGGAGCGGACGTGCTCGAAGGGGACAGGGTCGTCGAGCTCCTCGGCGGCGGCGTGACGATCGATCTCGAGGCCCCGGTCACTGGGAGGCTCCTGCGGTGTCTGGTCGACGAGGATGCTCCCGTCGCCCCCGGCACCGTGCTCGCCATGTTTGCTCCCGCCGCCGCTGACGACTGAAACGGGGCGATCGGCCCGACGGGATGGGAGAGGATCGATGACAGGGGCAATGGAAGAGGGAAAGCCGGGCCCGATCCCGCCGCGGGGCCCCGATCGCCGTGTGCTCCGCCTCGGCCTCCTCGGTGCGGTGACGATGTTTCTCATCCATCCCCCCGCCGATCTGTGGATGCTCGCCTGGCTGGCGCCGGCCCCGTGGCTGATCCTCGCGCGGGACGGCGTCGGCGCGGCGCGTCATCCGTGGCGGAGCCTGTGGTTGGCTGGGCTTGTCCACTGGCTGCTGACGATCCACTGGTTGCGGCTCCCCCACCCGGCGACATCGATCGGCTGGGTGGCGCTGTCGGCCTATCTGGCGATCTACGTGCCGCTGTTTGTTTGGGGGACGCGCCGGTTGGTAGTGCGGTTCCGCTGGCCGCTGGTTGCCGCGGCGCCGCTGGTGTGGATGGGCTGCGAGCAGCTGCGTGGCTCGATCCTCGGCGGCTTCACCCTCGGCGGGCTCGGGCACACCCAGTGGCGCTGGACCACGCTCATCCAGATCGCCGACTGGGCCGGAGCCGGTGGGGTCGGTGGGCTCGTGATGCTCGGCGCCGCGGCGCTCTCCAGCGCCACCGGCGCCGGTCGGCGCCGGCCGGCGGCCCTGTCGCTCGGATGGGGCGCCGCCGCGCTGGCCCTGGCAGTTGTCTACGGGGCAGGGCGGATGGCGACGGCGCCGGTCGATCCGCGCTCCCTCGACATCCTCCTCGTGCAGGGATCGATCGACACCGAGCTCAAGCACGACCCCGATGCCGCTGGGGAGGTGCTGGCCGAGTATGACGGGCTGACGCGCGGGGCGCTCGCCGCCGGGGCCCGGCCCGATCTGATCGTCTGGCCGGAAACGATGTGGCGCTGGCCGATCCTCGAGATCGAGCCCGACCACGAATTGCCGGCCGATGTCGTCGAGCGGATCCTCGGGCCCGCGACCCGGGCGTCGGGGCGCGGTGACGGGGCGGGGGAGAACGACGGCGGCATCGAATCGGCCGCCATCCGTCAGGCCCGCTGTCGGGAGATCCTCGAGCAGGATCGGATCGATCCGCTCGCCGCCCACGCCCGGCGCTACGCCACCACCTGGCTTGTCGGTGTCGATCGCCAGCTCGCCTCCAATCGTTCCGACAGCGGCGTCTTCCACTTCAATTCAGCGCTGGTCCTCGATGCCGGCGGTGTGCCGGTGGGGTGCTACGACAAGATGTTTCCGGTGGCCTTCGGCGAGACGGTGCCGCTGGCCGACCGGTTCCCGATCCTCTACCGGCTGACGCCGCTGCCGGCCGGGTTGACCGCCGGACGGGAGCCGCTGGTGGTGACGGTGGCCGGGCTGCGGGTGGCGCCGACGATCTGCTACGAGACGGCGCTCCCCGGCGCGATCCGCACGGTCGTCAACCGGTTGGCGGCACAAGGCGAGCGGCCCGATCTCCTCGTGAACCTCACCAACGACGGCTGGTTCTGGGGATCGAGCGAGCTCGACATGCACCTGGCCAGCGGCATCTTCCGGGCCGTGGAGGTCCGCACGCCCCTGGCGATCGCTGCCAACACTGGGTTTTCGGCGGTCATCGACGGCTGTGGCCGGTTGGTAGAGCGTGGCCCGCGGCGGGCCACGGCGACCCTCCGGGCCTCCGTCCACCCCGACGGCCGGACGAGCCCCTGGCTCCTGGTCGGGCCGGTCCCGACGGCCGTTTGTGCCGCGATCCTCCTCCTCTTGGTGGTCGAAAAGGTCGTTTTTCCCAGGTTTTTGCGCCGTCGGCCGACCCTGCCGACTGCCGCGACTGTGCCGGTTGGGGATGGCGGCAGTGACGGGGTGGAGGATCGTTGACCCCCCTGCCGATCCACCACTATCCTGAAAATCCCGGTCGGTTGCTGCGCGGGGATGCCGCGCTCCAAGCCCCCGGTCCCCAGCCCAGGAAGGGCCCGCAGGCAAGCCATGAACACCATCGGTAAGATTTTCGTGTTCGCGCTCTTCATCATGAGCCTCGTGTTCATGAGCTTCGCAGTGGCGCTCTACTCGACGCACACCAACTGGCGCGACGAGATCATGCGGACGAAAGACCAGGTCAAGCAGGGCCAGCGCATCGGTTGGAAGGCTCAGCTCGACGATGCCCAGGCCGAGCGTGCCAAGCTCTCCGCCGAGATCACCCGCTACCAGTCCGACGTGGCCGCCTCCGAGGCGGCCCGCGACCAAGTGGTGGCGAAGATCCAGACCGCGCTCGAGGAGAAGAACAAAGACCTCGAAGTTTTGCGGAAGGAGAAAGAGGCCCGCGAACTGGAGCGCGAGAAGGCCCAGGCCGAATTGGCCGCCGCCCGCCTCGAGCTCGAGGCTGCCTCGAAGGTGGTCGCCGATCTCCGGGCCGAGGTCCGCACCCAGCAGGACAAGGTCGACGAACAGGTCGACCGGGCAGCCAATCTCGCCTCCGAGCTCCACGAGAAGGAATCGTTCCTCGAAATCGCCAGCGAGCGCCGGGCCCAACTCGAGAAGCAGGTGGCCAACGCCCGCCTCCTCCTCCAGCAGAGCGGCCTCTCGATCGACAGCCTCCCCCGCGACGCGGTGCCGACGATCGACGGCGTGGTCACGAACGTCGTCGATGACTCGATCGAGCTTTCGCTCGGGGGTGATGACGGCCTGCAGATGGGGCATGAGCTCGACGTTTACCGCAACGACCAATATCTCGGCCGAGTTCGTGTCGTGAGCATCAAGCCCGACCGGGCGGTGGCGGTGGTGATCCGGGAGTTCGCCCGCGGTGTCATCCAGCGTGGTGACAAGGTCGCGACGCGGCTGCGGGCCTGAACCACCGAGTCGTCCACCGACCCCCGGAGGGGCATCCGTCAGGAGTAGTCCGGCCGCGTCTGCGGCCGTCAGGAGTCTTGCGAGCCATGGCCAAAGATTCGTCCCGCCCGCCGATGAACGTCTACACGGCGATGCTCTTGCTCTCGTTCATCGCCCTGGCGATCGGCTGCATCTTCCTGGCACTGAATCTGAATCTGTACGAGTTCAAGATCATGCCCGATGTGCGCCCTCCGTGACGCCCGCGCTCCCCGGCACCGCACCTCGGTTCTCCCGGCCGGTCGGTGACCCATGATCTTCTCCTGGCTGCGTGCCCGCCGGCGCCGTGCGATCCGAGCCCGCCCGTTCCCTGCTGCCTGGGAAGAGATCCTGCCGCGCGTCTGCCGGCAGGCGGCCTGGCTCGACGAGGCCGACGCCCGACGGTGGCGCGCGTGGATCGCCCTGTTTATCGCCGAGAAGCGCTTTGAGGGATGTGGCGGGCAAGCCGTTGACGACGATGTCCGCCTGGCGATCGCCGGTCAGGCGGGCCTGGTCGCGCTCGGCTTCCCCGACGAGCTCTTCGACCGGCTCAAGTCGATCCTCGTCTATCCGGGCGACTGGGTGGGGAAGAAGGCGACGGCGCTCGAGGGGGGCGTCCATCTGGAGTGGCGGGAGCGCCGCCTCGGCGAGGCCTGGGATGGGGGCAGTGTCGTTCTCGCCTGGCCGGCGGTGCGCCGTGGCGGGCTCCTCCAAGACGGCCCACGCTCGGTGGTGATCCACGAGTTTGCCCATCTGGTCGATGCGATGAACGGGCCGTTCGACGGCCTCCCGCCACTGCCGCGCGGGGTCGATGGGCGCGACTGGGCCGCCCGGCTGGCCGCCTGCCGCGAGCGCTACGAAGAGGCCCTCGACGAGGGGCGGAGTGTCGCCCTCGACGACTACGCGGCGGAGAGCGCGGTGGAGTTTTTCGCCGTAGCGAGCGAATGTTTCTTCCAGGACCCGCACCGGCTCGTGCGCTTCGACGCCGAGCTCTACGACCTTCTCGCTGCGAGCTGGCAGCAGGACCCAAAATCCCGCGTGCCGATGTCGAGCCTCCGCGGCCGCTGAGTGCACCAAGTCCCGGCTTTGGGGTACCCCAATGAGCCCATACTTATCTTGAACAGCACCCAGTCCAATTTCATCCAGATGATATCGAT
>CAMBFA010000034.1 GCA_945865325.1 Candidatus Kuenenia stuttgartensis | reverse complement strand
ACCCGCCCGTGACGACGTTGGCAGCCTGGCTCGCACGACTCGTGGCGGCGTCGTCGATCGCCTCGGCCGCAATGGCCCGCGCGGCGCCAGACAAGCCCTTGCCGCGGCTCAAGGCGATGCCGCCCGGCACCATCACCGCGGCCGAATCGATGTACTGTTCCGACGGGGGCTCCACCGGCTCCATGGAGGTGGTGCCATCGGTAAAAGTGTAGACGACCACGCGCCCATTCGAATCGGCCGCGCGACGGGAGACGGGCAGTCCATGGTCGTGGACCATCTTTGCCAAGCCCGTCAGTCCCCTGGCGGCTTCGACATCGCCTGGCCGGAACACGGGGACGTCGTCGCCCCAGCCCGGCTCACCCATGCTCTTGAACTGGGAGAAACCAGTGACCCCCGACAGCCGCAGGGGCCACGGGTCATCCTGTGGCTCGCCGTCTGGAGCCCCGTCGTCGTACGAGCTTTCCCCGTCCGACATTAGGATGACCTGCCACCCCCCGTCGCCGCCCGTCCATACGCCCGAGACGACCCCCGGCCCGTCGTCGCTGCCGGGTTGGTAGACCAGCGGCGTGGTCATCACGGGCGATTGGCCGTCCGCAAGCGTGAGCGTGGTTGATCCGGTTGTTCGCTGTTGGCTCTCCGAGTTTGCCGCATCCGCCCCGGTCGCTCCTGTGACGAAGAACACCGGGCCGCCGCCCGAGCCGCCGGTGTACTTCGCCGTAATGGTCGGGTTGTCCGCGAGAGAGCCTTCATCAGAGCTGGACGACGAGGAGCCGGCCCCAGGTTTAACGCTGAAGGAATCCCATAGATCGCCACCGGACGTCGTGCCGCCAGTGCCTGCGGCTGGGGCAGGAGGCGAGGCGGTGCCGGATGAGCCCGGCGCAGGGCTCGAACACGTGAGAATGATGCCGCTGGAAGAAAGCACCCCGGTGCCGAGGGGAGCGGGAGCAAGCCCTGGCGCGCTCCACGATTCGGGCCCCACGCCGGCAAGCATCGCCCGAGGTTCGAGGGCCTCAATCACTGCGAGCAAAGGAGCGTGCTTGCGGAGGGGCGTCTTGTGGCCTTGCGCCGGTTCACTCGACTTCTCCTCGGAAGACCTCTCAGGAGAGGGCACACCCCCTCTCTTGGAATCCACCGTAGGAAAGGCTTTCATTTCCGTCAAGGAATCGGTTCGAGGTGGGATTCAATTTGGCGGCGGAGGGGAATCCAGTCCGCGTGGCAGCCGCAGGAAAGGGCTCGTCCCGGGTGATGAGGCCCGGCGATGAGGTTCAGGCCTGCCAATGGCGATGACGTCTGCCGATCAATCCTTGGAGCAGTCCCCGATCGCTCGTCGCCCAGCCCGGCCTCGCGCTCCCGAGGCTCGCACCATGGCCACGATCCCAGCCCGGGCGGCATCGGGCAGCCGGCCCCACGCAGCGACGACCTCGGCTAGGTCCGGGGGCACAGCGTGGGATTTCGCGTTGGTGCTTCCCAGCACACCCGGAACTCGCCGGGTGAAACCCGGTTCCTTCGCATCCTGTCCCTGCTACACTTTTCGCGTGGCCCCGCCTACCGGTTTCCGGCCGCCCGCTCCCGGGCCCTCCTCGCGGCTCGTAGGGCTGGCCGCACTTCTGCGCTCGCACAGCGGGTTCGCCGACGTCGTCAGCAGTCTCGAAGAGGGACACGGCGCTACGATCGGCGGAACCTGGGGCTCGAGTTCTGCGCTCGCCGCCGCGAGCTTGGCGAGCGAGCTTGGCGACGAGCGAATCCTCGTTGTCGTCCTCCCCCATGGTGTCGATGCCGAGCGGTTCGTCGACGATCTCGCCCTGTTTACCGATCTCCCCGTTGCCCACCTGCCGGCGCTGGAGAGCTTCGCCGTCGGGGAGGATGACGTCGCCGAGGATCCCGCCACGGCCGGCAGGCTGCTGCTGGTCAAACGGCTCACGATGCCCGGCGGCGAGCGGCCGAAGATTGTCGTCACCTCGATTCAGGCCCTCCTCCCGCCACTGGCTGATCCGCGCGAGATCGAGGCCAGCACCCGCCGGCTCGAGGTGGGGGGAAAGCTCGACCCGCAGGAGTTTGCCGATTGGCTCGGCTCGCGGGGATGGCGGGCCGTCGACGCCCTCGAAGCCCCGGGGACGTTCGCCCGTCGCGGCGGGATCGTCGATCTGTTCGCCCTCGACTGGGATCGCCCCGTCCGCCTCGAGCTCGACGGCGACGAGATCGAATCGCTGCGGACCTTCGATATCGTCTCCCAACGGAGCGTGGCGACCCTCGACGCCATCGACGTCACCGCCCTCTCTGCCACGCCCCGGCCGACACCGGCCGAGCCCCCCCCGGCGCCGGCTGGCAAGCGCGGCCGCGCAAAAGGGAGTGCGGCGCCCCCTCCGGCCCCCGTCCCGGAGCGCCGCACGCAGCTGGCCGACATCGTGCCGGCCGGATCGTGGTGGGCGCTGGTGGAGCCCGGCGAGCTCGCCGACGAGGCGCGGCGGACGTTCGAGCGGCTCGGCGCCGATGTCGGGCTCACCGAGCCGGAGGATGTTTTCCGGCGGATCTACCGCTTCCCGTCGGTGACGCTCGCGGCGGTCGCTCCGTCGAGCCTCGAGGCGAGTGCGAATCTCTCGGTGGAGAGTGTCGAGCGGTTCACCGGCGTGCTCGACCGCGTTCGCGATGAATTGGAGACGGTGGGGCGCGATCAGGAGGTGTGGGTCGTCTGCCCGTCAGAGGCCGAGGAGGCCCGGCTCTCCGAGCTCCTCGCCGCCAGCGCGCCGGCCCGCACCGGCCGCCTCCACTTCGCCCGCGGCCACCTCTCCGGAGGCTTTCGACTCGTTCCGGAGAAGCTCGTCCTCGTCTCGAGCGCCGAGCTTTTCCGCCGCGAGGACGTGACGGCGCGGGCCCCGCGGCAACGCCTCTCGCGGACGATCGACACGTTCCTCGATCTCCACGAAGGGGACTACGTCGTCCATCTCTCCCACGGCATCGGCCGCTACAAGGGCTTGAGGCTGCTCGAGAAGGAGGGGCGGACGGAAGAGTATCTGGATCTGGAGTTCGCCGAGGCGACGAGGATCTACGTTCCCGCCTCCGCCATCGAGCTGGTGCAGAAGTACGTCGGCGGCGGCAAGCTCGCGCCGAAGCTCGCCAAGGTGGGGGGCAAGCTGTGGGAGAAGCAGAAGCAGGCGGTCCGTGAGGCGATCGCCGACATGGCCGCCGACATGATCGAGCTGCAGGCCAAGCGGGAGAGCCGCCCCGGCATCGCCTTCCCCCCCGACACCACCTGGCAGCGGCAGTTCGCCGACGCCTTTGCGTTCGATCCCACACCCGATCAGCGGACCGCGGCCGACGCGATTCGGGCCGACATGGAACGGGCCCGCCCGATGGACCGGCTGCTGTGCGGCGACGTCGGCTTCGGGAAGACGGAGATGGCGATGCGGGCCGCGTTTAAGGCGGTCGAGGCGGGCCATCAGGTGGCCGTTCTCGTCCCCACCACCGTGCTGTGTGAGCAGCACCGTCGCAGCTTCGCCGCCCGGTTCTCCGAGTTTCCCTTCACCGTTCGGTCGCTGTCGCGGTTCTGTTCGCCGGCCGAGGAACGGGAGACGCTCGAGGGGCTCGCCCGGGGCACCGTCGACGTCGTCATCGGCACCCATCGGCTTGCCCAATCCGACATCCACTTCCACAACCTCGGGCTCCTGGTCGTCGACGAGGAGCAGCGTTTCGGCGTCGACGTCAAGGAGCGCCTCAAGGCGCTGCGGGCGAGCATCGACGTGCTCACGATGACGGCGACGCCGATCCCGCGCACGCTCCACATGTCGATGCTCGGGATCCGCGACATCTCCAGCCTGACGACGCCTCCGTCAAACCGGCTGGCCGTGGAAACCCGCGTGTCGCGCTGGGATCCGGCGATGATCCGCCACGCCATTGACCGCGAGCTGGCCCGCGGCGGCCAGGTGTTCTTCGTCCACAACCGGATCCACGACATCCACCTCGTGTTGCACCGGATCCAGCAGCTCGTCCCCGACGCTTCGATCGGTATCGGCCACGGCCGGCTCTCGGAGACCGAGCTCGAGGACGTGATGATCGACTTCATCCAGGGGCGGACGCAGATCCTCCTGGCGACGACGATCATCGAGAGTGGGCTCGACATCCCCAACGCCAACACAATCTTCGTCGACGAGGCCGATCATTACGGCCTGGCAGATCTCCACCAGCTCCGCGGCCGTGTCGGCCGCTCCCACCACCGCGCCTACTGCTACATGCTCGTCGACGAATCGGCCCGGCTCACCCCCACCGCCGCGCGGCGCCTGCGGGCGATCCAGGAATTCTCGAGCATGGGGGCGGGGTTCTCGTTGGCTATGCGCGACCTCGAGATCCGCGGCGCCGGCAACCTCCTCGGCACCCAGCAGAGCGGCCACATCGCCACCATCGGCTACGAGCTTTACTGCCGCCTCCTCGAACAGGCCGTGCGGGGGATGAAGCGGATCCCCTCCTCCGATCCCCCCCAGGTGACGCTCGACCTCCCCGGCGACGCCTTCCTCCCCCGCGATTATGTCGGCGATCTGCGGGCCAAGATCGACATCTACCGCCGGCTATCCCGGGCGACCACCGACAGCCATATCGAAGACCTGGCGGCGGAATTGGCCGACCGCTTCGGCCCCGCCCCCGATGCGGTGGGAAGGCTTCTGGCCCGGGCACGGCTCCGCGTCGCCGCCCAGGCCTCCGGGGTCGACTCGATCGGCCGCGAGGCGGGGATGGTGGTGATCCGCCACCATGACCTGCGGCGCATGAAAGCGATCAAGGAAACGGGGCGTGGGGCCGCGGGCCGGCTGCGGCTGGTCGACGATCGGACTGCCTATCTCCCCCTCGACCCCTCCGTTCTCGCCAATCCCGAGAGTCTGATCGCGGCCCTGGGGGTGGTCTTGCGGCGCGAGGCGAAGCCTTCTACCACTCCGCGCCCCAAGGAACCTCCGTCCGACAAACCTGTTGCCACCCCTTCCCCGCCGCCCCCACCGCGGCAACCCCTCGCGGCCCGCATCAAGCGGAGCCGGGAGGGATCGTAGGGCCACCTTTTGACCGGTGGCCGGAGGACGACCATGCCGCTGATCGGTCCCCGCCGCCACCCGAGCCTTGCCGCCCCCCTGTGGGCGCTGGTGGCATTCGCAATCTGGGCGGTGGCCCCTCCCCTGGCCAACGCCCAGCGGATCGCGCAGCAATTCGATCAGCAATCGGCCGGGGCCTCGCAGGCCCCCGTGACCATGGCCAACGGCCCGTCACCGACCTCGACGACGACGCCGAATCTCACCCCGCACATTCCCCGCCCGGTGTCACGGCCGGAGTCGTGGCCGGGTGGGAAGCCGGGGGGCCCGGCCGGCGACAACCACGTTCTCTCGAGCATTCGCAATCGTCCCGGCGCCCCCCTCTCGCTGCTCGGCGAGGAACCTTCCGGGGCCGAAGAGGCCGAGGAAGCCGGGGGGGTGATCCAGGCGTCGTTCGACGAACCGCTGGAGGATGGCGCGCCGGTGCCCGGCGCGGAATCGCTTGGCAACACGAAGGTCGTCGCCCGCGTCGGGCCCGAGGTGGTGCTCGAGGGGGATCTCCTTACGCCGACGGCGCTGGAGTGGCTGGCGAAGGTCACCCCGGGCATGAAGCCGGAGCAGGTGCGCGAGCTGAAAGTCCAGATCTGCAAGCAGGTCCTGCCGCAGCATGTCGATTCGCTGATCGTGTTCGTCGATGCCTGCCGAACGATCCCCGAAGAGCGGCTCCCCGAGATCGAAAAGAAAGTCAACGAGGCCTTCGACGCCCAGCAACTCCCGCAGATGGTCAAGGCAGCCGGCCTCAATTCCGCGGCCGAATACGAGGCCCAGCTGCGGTCGCGCGGCCAGTCGATCGACCGCATCCGAAAGATGTTTTTCGAGCGGGCCCTGGCCCAGCAGTGGGTGCAGCAGAAGATCAACTCCGACGCCGAGATCCCGCATGCCGAGATGATCGCCTTGTACCAGGCCCGCCTCGCCGACTACGACTTCCCTGCCAAGGCTCGCTTCGAGCAGTTGTCGGTAAAAGTAGGCCGGAAGCGGACTCGGCAGGAGGCCTGGAACCAGCTCGCCGAGATGGGAAACGACATCCTCGAAGGGCGTTCGTTCGCCGACGTCGCCAAGGAGCGATCGGAGGGGCCGGCCGCCTCGCGCGGCGGGCAGTTCGACTGGACCACGAAGGGGAGCCTCGTCTCGAAGGTCATCGACGAGGCGATCTTCACGCTCCCCACCGGACAGCTGTCGGCGATCCTCGAGGATGGTGACTCGCTCCATATCGTGCGCGTCGCGGAGCGCGTCGACGCCGGTCGGACGCCCTTCATCGAGGCCCAAGTGGGGATCAAGGACGAGCTCATACTCCAACGCCGCAAGAAGGAGATGGAGGACTACCTCTCCAAGCTCCGCGAGCGGACGCCGGTGTGGACCATCTTTGATGCCGATGCCGGGAGCGGCGTGCAGACCGCCTCCGGATCATCCGCGACGGGCGGCGCGACCCAGCCGCGCTGATCGCCTGATCGCCTGATCGCCTGATCGCCTGATCGCCTGATCGCCTGATCGCCTGATCGCCTGATCGCCTGATCGCCTGATCCAGGTCGCCTGATCCAGGTCGCCGCGCTCCACGTTGCCGCCTCGTGCCCCACCGACCGGCACGACCGGATCGGTCGCCGGGCGATCGCCGCGCCGGACGGCCGTTCCCTCCCCGGACGAGGGTCGCCACTGATTGCCGACACCCTCCCCGCGGGATAAACTGCCAGCTCTTTCCCCCCCCGCTCCGCGGCGGCCCTCTTCCGCCGCCTCTGTTGGAACCCCCATCCATGAGCTCCCCCGACCCGAAGTCCGCTGCCGTGCCCGCCGCCCCCGTCTGGGAAGGCACGAAGCTTGACGGGACGGCGCGGCTCGAGCTCGACGGCAAGTCGTTCGATTTGCCGGTGATCGTGGGAACCGAAAACGAGCGGGCCATCGACATCTCGAAGCTCCGCGGCCAAACCGGTGCGATCACCCTCGACGAGGGGTTTGTCAACACCGGCTCGACGACGAGCTCGATCACGTTTCTCGACGGCGAGCAGGGGATTCTTCGGTACCGTGGTTACCCGATCGAAGTCCTCGCCGAGAAGTGCGACTTCGTCGAGGTCAGCTACCTCCTCATCTATGGGAAGCTCCCCAACGCTACCGAGCTCGACGCCTTCCGTAAGTCGCTCTCGCACCACACGATGATCCACGAGGACATGCGGGCCTTCTACGGGGGCTTCCCCCGCGACGCGCACCCGATGGCCACGCTGGGAAGCGTCGTTGGCGCGCTCTCCACCTTCTATCAAGACTCGCTCGACGTCCGTGATCCGCGGCAGGTGGAGGTGAGTGTCCACCGCCTCATGGCGAAGCTGCCGACGATCGCCGCCTATTCCCACAAGAAGTCGATCGGCCAGCCGCTCATCTATCCGCGCAACGATCTCTCCTACTGCGAGAACTTCCTCCAGATGATGTTTGCGGTGCCGTGCGAGGAGTATCACGTCGACCCCGACTTCGCCGACGCCCTCGACATGCTGCTGATCGTCCATGCCGACCACGAGCAGAACTGCTCGACGTCGACGGTGCGGATGGTCGGCTCGAGCGACGCGAATCTGTTCGCGAGCATCTCCGCCGGCATCTCCGCCCTCTGGGGACCGCTCCACGGCGGTGCCAACCAGGCCTGCGTCGAGATGCTCGAAAAGATCGTCGCCGACGGCGGCGACGTGAAGAAATACGTCGCCTTGGCCAAGAAGAAGGATTCGGGCTTCCGCCTGATGGGCTTCGGCCACCGCGTCTATAAAAACTACGACCCGCGGGCCCGCCTCATCAAGGCCACCTGCGACCGGCTGCTGGCGAAGATCGCCCGCCACGACCCGATCTTCGATATCGCCCAGCAACTCGAGGAAGTGGCGCTGGCCGACGAGTACTTCGTCGAGCGGAAACTCTACCCGAACGTCGACTTCTACTCGGGGGTGATCTACCGGGCGATGGGGATCCCGGTGCAGATGTTCACGGTGCTGTTCGCGATGGGCCGCCTCCCCGGCTGGATCGCCCACTGGATCGAGATGCACCACTCACCGACGAAGAAAATCTGCCGTCCGCGGCAGGTCTACACCGGCGAAAAGCTCCGCGACTTCGCCCCGATCAGCGAGCGAAGCTAGAGGGCCCGCGCTCGGCACCGTAAGGTGCGTCGATGCTTCTGGCTCAAGCGTGGCTTCGGGGTCGCAGAAAGGGCTGAGCGTTGCGCTTGACACTTCCTTCCATCGCGTAGGCGAGGCGGGGATCGGCGAACGCTTGAGGAGTGACGAGGTCCTCCGAGGAACGACGAAACTTTTGCCGGCCCCGCCGACGAACCGCCCTCAGGCTGGCCACCCGCAGTTCTGGCTCAAGCGTGGCTTCGGGGTCGCCCGTGCCCCGTCGCCGGACGTTCGCGTCGGCCTTCCATGGCCGCCGCTCTCTCGATGCCGCCTGCGCTCCGCCATCCATGGCTCCGCTGGCCGGCAACGCCGGCTCACGGAGCACGGGCGACCCCTCGCTGCAGCAACGAGCTGGGGTCGCCACATCGTCATGGGCAGGAAGCCCTGCTCACGCCTTCAGCCCGGCTTCAATCGCTTCCGCTTGAAGAAGTCGGAGAGGATCCGGCCGCAGTCGTCGGCCATCACCCGGCCGACATGGTCGACGCGGTGATTCAGACGGGGATCCTCAAACAGCCGGTAGAGCGATTCCACCGCACCGGCCTTCGGATCGGGAGCGCCCCAGACAACGATCGGCACCCGGGCCTGGAGGATCGCCCCGGCGCACATCGGACAAGGCTCGAGGGTGACGTAGAGCGTGCAGCCCTCCAGCCGCCAGGAGCCGAGGGCCGCGGCGGCCTGCGTCAGTGCGATCATCTCGGCGTGGGCGGTGGGGTCGGCAAGTTGCTCGCGCTGGTTGTGCGCTGCCGCCACAACGCGGCCGGCGGCCACGACGATCGCCCCCACCGGGACCTCGTCCTCCGATTCAGCCACCCGCGCCTCGTCGAGGGCCATCCGCATCCAGCGGTGGTGGGGCGAGTGGCCGGGGAGGAGGATCTCGTCCATCGGTGGGCTCCGACGGCAAGCACCGTGGCTTCCTCGCCCGGCGCCGCCGCGGTACGATTCTGGCGGGGATCGAGCCGAGCCGCCACCCGGCATCGACGGAATCCCCTCACCCACCCAGACTCTTCACCGGCCGAACGCCCCCGGCCCCGGGAAAGCCCGCCCCCATGCAGATCCTCGAGCAATTTCAGGAACCAATCGGCCTGCTCCTCCGCTGGAGCCACCTTCTTGCGGCGATCACGGCCCTGGGGGGGCTGATCTTCTCGCGGTTCGCCCTCCTGCCGGCGCTGGAGGACCTCGACGAGGAGGCGCGCAACCGCGTGCACGACGGGATCCGTCGGTCATGGATGAAGTGGGTGATGGGATCGATCACGATCCTCCTCCTCACCGGCCTGGCCAACTACCTCCTGACGATCAACCGGGCCAGCACCGAGGCCTGGGGGGGAAATGGGCGGATGTGGATGAAGTCCCACGGCTACCACGCCTTCATGGGGGCGAAGATCCTCTTTGCCTTCGCCCTCTTTTATCTCGCCAGCGCCCTCATCGGCCGCGGCGAAGCGACCCAGTGGGCGCGGGACGACCGAAAGAAGTGGCTCACGATCACCGTCGGCCTCGGTTTGGCCGTGGTGATCCTTTCCGGCTATCTGCGGCAGATGCACACCGGTCCGAACACGGTTGCCGTGACCGGGGATGGCGAACGCCTCGGTGGGGGCGGCGAAGAGGGGCCCCCGCGCGGTGGATTCGGTGGTGGGATGATGGGTGGAGGGGGGATGATGGACGACGAATTCGGCGGCGGAGGGAGCGGTGGCGGCGGCCGCGGCCGTGGACCACGTGGTGGCGACACCCCGCCCCCCGACGAGGGCAACCCCGAGCCCGAGGCCACGCCGCCGGCCGCTCCAGACGCCGCTGCCGCGGCGCCAACGAGTGAGCCTGTGCCCCCGCCCGACGAGGGCGAACCGGAGCCCGGTGCTGACACGCCGGCTGCCGCCAAGTAACCCTTCTCCCCGTCATTTTCAGGAGCGTTTGCGATGGACAAAAAGGACAAAAAGCGGATGGAGGTGCTGCAGCAGAAGATCGCGAAACTGCAGCAACTCCTCTCCGGGGCGAAGAAGCAACCGGACGACCCGGCCGAGGTGCCGCGGCTCGAGCAGGATCTCGCCGCGGCCCACGCGGAACTTGCCACTCTCAAGAAGGGCTGATCGTTTCCGGGGCGGGCGTCCCGGTGCGCTCGGGCCGGCGGGGCGTTGCGTGAACCATGGCTAGGAGTCGCCTGTGAATGTCGTGCCTGCCGATGTGGCCGCCGAGCTCGAAGCCCCGCTCCCCGTCACTGACGACCAGCGCCGTCGGTTTCGTGAGCAGGGCTACCTGAAGGTCCCGGGGGTGTTCTCCGCCGCGACGCTCGCCTGGATCGACGGCACGATCAGCCGACTCGTCGAGACCAACAACCCCCTCGCCGGCGTGCCGATGGAGTCGCGCGACACCTACGGCAAGGCCTTCATTCAGGTCTTCAACCTGTGGCTGAAGTCGGACGAGGCCAGGGCCGTGAGCCGGTCGCGGCGGCTGGCCGGAATCGCCACGGCGCTCCTCGGTACGACGGGCGTGCGGATGTGGCACGATCAGGCACTCTTCAAGGAGCCCGGAGGGGGCTTCACGCCGTGGCATGCCGATCAGCAGTATTGGCCGATGGCCTCGGCGCTGTGCGCCACCGCCTGGATCCCGCTCCACGCCGTGCCGCTGGAGCGCGGGCCGCTGTCGTTCGCCCCTGGCAGCCACCTCAAGCGGATCGGTCGGGATCTCGTCATCTCGGATGAATCGGAACGGCTGATCCGCGAGGGAATCGCCACCGAGGGGATCACTGAGGTGATCGAGCCGTATGCCGCCGGCGAGGTCTCCTTCCATCTCGGCTGGACGCTCCACCGCGCCGGGCCGAACACGACCAGCGAGGCCCGGCGCGTACACACGGTGATTTATATGGACGAGGCGATGCGACTGGCCCAGCCGAAGAACGCCTCGCAGGAGGCCGACCATCGGGCCTGGACCCCGTCGACGCGAGTGGGGGAGGTGATGGCCGACGCGCTCAACCCGGTGCTCCACTCCGCCTGATAATGCAGGGGTGCCGGTCGTCGAATCGGATCGGCGTGGGGCCTTTCCCGTTGGTTTGGGGTACGATTGGATCGTCAGCGGCACTTCCCAAGGAACCACGCGCCCATGGGGCTGGACGGACTCCTCGCACTCTTCGGCCTCGGCCCCAAGAAACCCGCAGTAAAGCCGGCGACCAACCCGAAGGGGGCCGGGCGCGGGGCGGTTCCGTCCGCCTCGGCAGCCCCGACGGCGGCGGATAAGGCCGCCGAGAAGGCGCGTTTGAAGATTCGCGCCACCCGGCTGCGATCGAAGGTCGACATCTGGAAACGCTTCGAGAAGCTCCACAGCAGCATCTCGGGGACGATGTCGAGCTTTTACAAGGCCCGCGAGCGGGCGACCGGAAAGATCGTCGGTCTGAAGGTCCTCGACCCGAAAAAGTGTGCTCCGATCGAGGGCCGCTACAAGGGGCTCAACAAGCCCCCCGAGGGGGAGATCGGCGAGCAGATCCTCGGTCCCAACATCGTCAAGACCGTCGACTGGGGCGTGGCGACCGACGACGCGGCGTTCATCGTGGAGGAGTTCATCGAGGGGCCGCTGCTCCACGCCATCATCTCGAAGCGGGAGCCGCTCCCCCCGGCCCAACGCCTCGAGCTGATCCGTCAGGCGGCCACGGCGCTGGAGTGCGTTCATCGGGCCGGCTTTGTCCACCGCGACATCTGTCCGCGGAACTTCATCCTCGATCCGGATGGCCGGCTTGTTCTCTTTGACTTCGGCCTGACGGTGCCCGACAAGCCGGTGTTCCTCCAACCCGGAAACCGGATCGGCACCCCCAACTACATGGCGTCGGAGGTCGTCCGCCGCCGTCAGGCCGACAAGCGGATCGACATTTTCTCCCTCGGCGTGACGGCCTACGAGATCTGCACGCTCACGCTCCCCTGGCCCCGCGGCACGACCGGTCGGACGGCGCTGGCGCACGACACGATCCTCCCCGACGACATCCGCAATCACTGGCCCGAGATCCCATCCGCGCTCGCCGACGCCATCATGGCCGCCATCGCCGCCGATCCCGACAAGCGGCCGGCGGGGTGCGAGGAGCTCCTCGCCCGGATTGCCAAAGTCTCGATCGACTGAAGCCCCCCCGCATCGAGGGGAGGGCGCGAACCCGAGGGGCCGGGCTCACCACAGAAAAGCTTTTTTTCCGCCGACAGAGCCCCGGGAACGCGGCCCAGCGGGGTGGACTTGATGGGGGGTGCCGACGGTTCTACGCTGGTGCTTTCCCCGGAGGCACCCCGGTCCTCACCGACCTCGGCGGCGGCCACGTTCCCGGGTCACCCCATTCCCGTCTCTCTGCCCAAGGATCTCCAGTCATGACCATGGACAAAAGCCTCCGCGTCCGAATGGGCTCCTCTGCCGCCCGCGGCGTCCTCACCCGCGCCGAGCGGATTGTGAAGCTCAAGGAGCAGGAGCGGTGGGGGGATGGGCTCAGCCCCCTCGGGCTGCCGAAGGTCCGGGTCTACAAGATGGCGATGAAGAAAAAGAAGAAGGCGAAGGAAGAAGGGGCTGATGCCGCCGGCAAGGCTCCGGCTGGGAAGGCTGCCGCTGGGAAGGCTGCGGCCGGCAAGGGCGCCGCTGGCGCTGCCAAGAAGAAGTGACCGTCGGCCCCGGCGGGTTTCTCCGCCGTTGAGCCGGCGTCTGCCCATCGAGGCTGCTCCACCGTCACGATCCGACTCACCCTGCCCGAGTCGCCAGCCTCTCGCGAAGGTGGCGCTTTGCTACCGCTGGCGGAGCTTCAGCGGGGTGCCCGCAAGCTCGCCATCACCCGGGCCGCGGCCGCCTGACCGGAGGCAATGACCTGCGGGATCCCGACTCCTTCGTAGGCCGCACCGGCCAGGGCAAGGCCGGGGAGGGCGTCGAGACGGTGCGTGATCCGATCGATAATCTTGAGGTGCCCGAGGTGGTATTGCGGCATCGCTGCGGGCCAGCGGGCGATCTCCACCAGCCGCGGTGGCCCGCTCGCGCCGACGATGGCCGCCAGCTCCTCCCGAGCCAAGGCCACGAGCTGGTCGTCGTCGAGCAGATTCCGCTCCGGATCGAGTGCGCCGCCGAGGAACACCCGGAGGAGGACATGGCCGTCGGGGGCGCGCCCCGAAAACTTCGCGCTGGAAAAACTGACCGCCAGCGCCCGCCGCCCCTCGACGCGCGGCACCACCACACCGGCGGCATCGAGAGGATGGGTGACCTGTTGGCGGGCGTACCCGAGGACGACGACGGCCGAACCCGCGTATTCGATGCGGGCAAGCTCCGCGGCGAGCGGATCGTCTGCCGCTGCGACCACCCGGGCCGCGATCGGCGCCGGCAGCGCCACGACCACTCCGTCGGCCTCGATCGCCCCCGCGCCACCGGGCCGCGGCACGAGGACCACGCGCCACCCGCCTGACGGGAGGCGCTCGAGGGCGCTCACCACGGCCCGGAGGCGCGAGGCACCGGCCGCTTCGATCCGCTCCGCGAGCCGCTCGGGGAGTGTTCCCATACCAGAGGCGAGCGTGACGAACTGGCCATACCGCGCCCCCTCCCCCCGGTGCGACGGGCCGACCTCCCGCAGTCGTGCCTCCTCGCCTGCCGAGAGGCTGCCGTGTGCCTGCTCCATGGCGAGGAACTCCGGGCAGGCGGCAGCCATGCTCAATCGGGCCGGATCGGCCGTCCAGATGCCGGCCACGAGCGGCTGGACGAGGCGGTCGAAGGCCTCGCGGCCGAGCCGGCGGAGGGCGAACGACTCGAGGGATTCGTCTCCCGATTCCCCCGCAGCAAGCAGCTTGGGAGGGACGTTCCGCTCGGCGAGGAGCCGCGATTTTCCGGCGGCCGAAAGGATCTCCGTCGCCTCAATTCCCGCGGTGGCACCGGGGGCGAGGAGGCGGAAGCCGGTCGGTACCGGGAGGGTCCGACCGGCCCGGAAGACAAGCGCTCGACGGGCTGGCTCGTGGACGCTGATCAGTTCGTCGCGCAGCCCGAGCCGGTCAACCAGCGCCATCCCCTCGGGCCGGGCGGCAAGGAAATTATCGGCACTCCGCTCGATCAGCCAGCCGTCACGGCGGATCGTCTCGACGACCCCACCGGCGCGGCTGTCGGCCTCGACGAGGATCACCTCCGGTCGACGGCCACTCGGCCAGTTTCCGGCGTCGAGAAGCGATTCCGCAGCCACCAGCCCGGCCAGTCCAGCCCCCACGACGACGATCCGGGGGGGCTGGGCAGGCAGGGGCGAAGTCGGTTCCTCGATTGGACTCATGCCGAGAGTCTACCGCGAAAAAAGGGCCGCAGCGCGGCCCGATCACCGGGTGCCGACGGCCGAAAACGAGGGTGGGAAGCTGGTCTGGACCGGGAAAGGGGCGAAGCCTACTGTCCCGCCCTGGATCACGGGCTTCCTCCGCCGGAGGCCGTCCGAACGTTCAAGGAGGAATCTGTCGTGGGCATGCCAAGGGACTCACGGGCTCGTGGATTGATGGGACTCGCCGTCGTCCTGCTCGGTACGACGCTTCCGTGCCTCGGAGCACCTGGTGCCGAGGGGGCAGAAAACGCCCCGTCGCCCGGCAGCTACCGGGTGCCGCGGTGGATCGAGGAGATCGGGACCGCGGACCAGCCGGCCGCGCCGCGGAAGACCCCGTTACGGCGGACCAAGCCGGTCGGGACGGCCGCGGCGCCACTCCCCGGCACCGTTCCCCAAACGCTCGCCCCGGTGGCAGCCAAGCCGCTCACGATCGCCGCTACACCGGCGGCCGACAGCGACGGGAAGCCAGGCCGGGCCCTGCTCCGCTCTCGAACCCCGTCTACGCTCGACCCCCAGGTCCGCCTCGTCAATGGCTGGGGCGGCCTCGGCGACGAGCCTCCTCTCGGCCCCCGGCAGGCAGCAGAGTTCAAGGACGACGACGAGACCAGTGCGCTTGAGACCACCGAGCTCGGCCCCGAGGCGAGTGTGCTCACCGTCAGCGACTCAACCCCCGTCGCCGTCCCGGCGGAGACCGCGCCGGAACCGGTGGCGGTGACCGCGACCGCCGCGTCGACCACCGTCCCGATCCCCGAGACGGATAGTCCTCCGCAACCCGACCCGCGCACCGAGCCATCGCTCGCCGTCGACCCGGTCACATTCAACGGCGTCTGCCCCGGCAAGACGACCCGCAACGATCTGCGGGCGAGGATGGAGCCGAAGTTCGGGCTCGGTGAGGCCTTCATCCGCGAAGACGGCGCCAAGGGCTACGCGTGGGCCCTCGAGGAGGGACCGCTGGAACGGGCCGAGGCAACGCTCGACGGCGACGTGGTCGACTCGATTCGCATCAAGCTCGCTGATCCGCTGTCGGTCGACGAACTGGCGGCTTTCTTCGAGATCGGCGATCTGAACTCGGTCTCGATCCTCGACGAATCGGGCGTGTCGATCGGTGAGGTCTACCCGGAATGCGGCCTGATCTTCAGCCTCAAGCCGGGTACTCGCTCGGCGTTGGCGGTGATGATCGAACCGCTCGACCCCGAGGCCTTCGTGCTCCGTGCCGAGGGGGAGATCGAGACCGACACCGACCTCGCCATGGTCGATCTGAAGTTCGCCGTCGAACTCGATCCGCAGCATCTCCGCGCCCGGCGGATGCTCCTGGCCCTCCTCTGCGAACAGGGGAAGTGGCAGCAGGCACTGGCGCTGGGTTCGGTCACCGAGGAGATCGATCCCGAGGATGTCTGGACGCACCTCAAGAACGCCAGCGTGCTGATGGCGATCGGGCGGTATGACGAGGCCCGACAGTGCGTGCTCACCGTCAAGACAATGCCCAACCTCGAGGGGGTGGCTCCGGCCCAGGTCGAGAGGATGCTCGGGCGGATCGACGTCGAGTGCCCCTCGCCCGACCACAAGGCGGCCGTCAAGCACTTCGACACCGCGATCCGGTCGGCGATGCAGCTCCGGCAGTCCCGATCGAAGTCGATCCGTGAAGCCGCCCGTGACGTCCTCCTCGATGCCAACCTCGGCATGGCGGTGGCGATCGCCAAGGGGGAGTGGCAGCGGAAGGGGGAAGTCGTCGCCAAGTGGCTCGCCGCCGCTTCGAAGATGGTCGACGACGTCAGCCCCGAAACGGCCGATCGCCCCCTCCTCGAGATCCAGCTGTGCCGCGGGGCCCTCGCCGCCGCCGCTGGCTGCGAGGTCGTCGATCCGCTCCCGTGGGTGAAGCGGCTCCTCGTCTCCCGTGACCGGATCAACACCGATCTCACCGATGCCTGGCAGCGCCGGCAGATCGACTGGGAGGTCGGGCTCGGGCTCGCCGACGCCCTCACGGCCAGTCAGAAGCGTGGCGAGGCAACCGACCTCATCGACAACGCCACGCTGACAGTGGCCTACCTAGAACGGGGCGCCGAACACCGGGAGCTGACCGACACCGAACGGGCCTCGATCGGCGATCTCCTTTTCCGGATCGGCGTGCTCCACAGCCTCCAGAACGCCGACCATGCCACGGCGGTCACCTGGTTCGACAAGGTGCGGAGCTATTGGGACCGCAACGCCTCGTTCGAGTCGCACGGCGAGGTAGGGCGGCTCGGCGAGTCGTACGTGAGCATGGCCGTGTCGTACTGGCAGGTCGATCGCCGCGACGACGCGCTCGATCTGTGCCGCCGCGGCATCGATTGCATGGTGACCGCGGTCGACAGCCGCCTTCTCGACGAACCCGCCTTGGCCCTCGCCTACGGCAACCTCTCGATGATGTACGCCGAGCAGGGCGAAGACGAGCGGAGCAAGACCTACGCCGAGATGGCCAGCCGCGCCGAGGCCTCGGCCCAGAGGTAGTGAGCATCCGGTTCGACAGGCTTCATGGATGGAGCCGATAAACCGAGTGGGAGGGACGCGTCCAGGGAAGGACGCGTCCCTCCGTCATTTTCGGGGGGATGCGGCGCCGACAGGCTACGCCCCCGGGCGTTGTCACAGCAGGCTTTCGAGGAGGAGACGCATCTTGCGAAGCTCCGCCACCTGATCGACATTCGGCAGCGGCGGAAGGTGGACGCTCAAGGCCCGCTTGTAGCCGACCCGCTCGAGCTGGTTGAAGAGCTTGCCATACTCCACGCTCCCCTGACCGATCCGCACCTGAAATGTGTCCGGCTTGGTGTCCCGAAGATGGACATGGCAGACGTACTTGAGGATCGACTCCCAACTGGCCATTTTCTTGTGGCCGAAGATGAAGTGGCTCGGGTCGAGCGTCACCCACAGCCCCGGGACATTCCGGCACAGCGAGGCGGTCGTCTCCGCGTCCTGCGTCATCCGTCCGGCCTCGGTCTTCACGCCGACGATGGCATCGAGGCCGGCGGCGATCTTGACGAGCTTCCGGAGCCGCTCGATCTCGCCGTTGAAGGGGGTGCCGAGCTCCGACGACTCGACGACCATCGTCACCACGCCGAGCGACTTGGCCAGCCGGCAGCACGACTCAAACTGGTCGTACATCGTCGGGCAATCGGCAGCCGCGAACGAAACGGCCACGGGGCGGAGCCGCTGCAGATCGCTGCACTCACGGATGGCGAGCTCGGGGCTGGCGGCGACCTGGGCGGGCTGGAGGTGGCCGCCGTGCTCGTGGACGTCGATCTCGACGGCCGTGTATTCGAGCTCCGCCAGCCGCTCCATGGCCTTGGCCACTGGCAGTTCCGGGAAACACTCCGTGCTCACGCTCACGATCACGTTGCGTCGCTCCTCAGGGGTTGCGGTCTCCGGCGGAGAGGCCGCCTTGAATCGTCAAGGGTAGCGGTCCCCGTCTCTGGATGGCAACATGATCCCCGGTTCTGACCGTTGACCGGCCTCCCCGCCGGCGCCGGAGCCCGAAAGCACGAAGAGGAGACTGCCCCGATGAATCCCCCGTCGCTCCCCGGCCCTTCCCCCCACACGCCTCCGGCGCCTGTGATCCTCGGTGAGCCCCGCCGGGGGGGCAAACGCTGGTCGTGGATCCCCTGGGTAATCGCCGGGATGTCGGCGCTGGTGGCGATGGCGAGCTTCAGCACCAATGCGCGGTATTTCCAAAAGCCGGGACAGGTCGAGGAACGCTGGCACTCGCTCTCCAAAGACGCCCCCAGCCGGGTGGCGATCGTCGATGTGATCGGGGCGATCATGGGGGGATCGGGATTCGCCCGCCAGCAACTCGACCGGATCGCCGACGACGAGTCGGTCAAGGCGATCGTTCTCCGGGTCGACTCCCCGGGGGGCACCGTGTCCGGCAGCGACGAGATCCATCACCGCCTGGCGGCGATCGTGAAGAAGCGCGACCTGAAAGTCGTCGTCAGCATGGGGTCGATCGCGGCCAGCGGCGGCTATTACGTGGCCATGGCCAACGGTGGCGGTGAGGACGTGATCTTCGCCGAGCCGGCCACACTCACCGGCTCAATCGGCGTTATCATTCCCCACTACGACTTCTCCAAAGCGCTGCGGAAGATCGACATCGCCGACGATTCGATCACCAGCGGCCCGCTCAAGGAGATGCTCTCCCCGACGAAGGAGCGGGCCCCCGAGCTCGCCGAACGCGAGCGGAAGGTTCTCCAATCGCTCGTCGACGACATGTTTGCCCGTTTCAAGGAGATTGTCCGAGAGGGGCGACCGAAGCTGGACGCGGCAGCCGTCGATGCTGTGGCGACCGGGCAGGTGTTCACGGCCAGGCAGGCCCAGGCCGCCGGGCTCGTCGATCGGATCGGCTTCCTCGAGGATGCCGTCGACCGGGCCGTCGAACTGGCCGGACTGACCAAGGAGACCGCCCGGGTCGTCCGCTATGTCCGCCCCAGGGGCGTCTTCGACGAGATCCTCGGCCTCGACCTCGCCGCCCGCTCCGCGGGCCAGCCGGCCGGGCGAACCGTGGCCGATGCCTTTCTCTCCAGGTCGGTGCTCGATGCCTTCGTCGAATGGACCACACCCCGGGCTTGGTACCTGTGCAGTTGGTGGCCGGCACTGCTCAGCAGCGGCAGTTAGCCCTCGACGATCCCCCGCCCCAGGGCCCCGATCGCGGCATGATCCGCCGGCGTGAGGCGGCGACCGGCGGCCCGCGCTAGCGCCATCCGGCACCACACGTCCGCCGTCAGCAGCCCCTCGTCGTCCCCCCGAACATCGGCGTGGTGGGCAACGGCGAGGACGCTGGCCGCATCCCGGACCGCCGCCGACAGGGCCCCCACCTCCAACTGCCGCTCCGCCAGGGCACGGCCATACCGGCGGATCGCCCGGTCGATCGCCACCGCTGAGGCGGCGAGCGACCTCCGTGCCGCGGCGGCATGGGCGCGGAGGCGGCCGTCGAGAATCCCCGTGTCGCCTCCGGCCGCGACGAGACGGCCGACGCGCCAGCCGAGCCAATCGACCGCGGCGTTGAAGCGGCTCCCCTGACGCACGAGCGCGGAGAGCGGATGACGCCGGGCGAGCCCCTTGAACAGCGCCAGCCCCAGCAGATCGCTCTCCCCCTCGTAGACGCCGACGGCGAGATGGTCATGGAAGGAATCGCCGAGCGGATGGCCGACGAGGAACGCCCGCCCCCCATGGATCCCGAGGGCATCGATGGCGCCGTCGCGGACAGCCTGGCTGGCCACCACCTTGGCGGTGATCGCCTCGAGCTCCCCCCCGCAGCCGCCGGAGGCATCGATCGTCGCCGCCGCCCAGACCGCCAGCGCTTCACAGGCCAATCCCGCCGCCGCGATCCGCGCGAGCCTCCCCTGAACGAGTTGCCGCGATGCGATTGGCTGGCCCCAGGTGGTGCGGCAAAGCGCATGGCCACGGGCATGGCCGAGGAGAAGGCGGAGCGTGCCGGCAGCCTGCGCGGCGAGCGTGCTGCGGCCGCGGTTGAGACCATGCCAAACGATCGCCATCGCATCCCCCCCCGGGGCTTCGAGGAGGTCGCGCTGGTCAACCTCGAACCCGCGGAACTCGAGGGCGTGGTTGGCGGTGTGCCGGAGCGGGTGGAGGGCGTAGCGGAGGAGGCGGAACTCGGCCGTGTCGTGGTCGGGGAGACGGGCGAGGACAACAGCCGGCTTGCCGTCGGCCACGGCGAGGAGCTTCACGAGCCGGCCATGGTCGGCATTGGTGATGAACATCTTCGTGCCGTCGACAACGAGCCTGCCGTCGCGGCGGGTCAGCGTCGTCCGGACTGCCCCCAGGTCGCAGCCCACCTCCGGTTCGGTGGCTCCGAACACCGACAGCGGCCGTCCTTCGGCCAACCCCGGCAGGTGACGGGCCTGCTGCTCGGGAGTCCCAAAGGTGATCAGTGCCGACACCGCCCCGATCGCGGAGTGGACCGAAAGCATCCCCGCGGCGGTCGGCACCGTGCCGGCGATCCTCGCCACGCTCCGCACCAAGTCGACGACCGTTCCCCCGCTCCCGCCGTAGGCCGCAGGCACGAGGATGCCCCACAGCCCCGCCTCCCCCAGCGCCGTCTCGGCAGCAGCGGTGAACAATCCTTCCGGCCGCGGTGGCGCGTCGTCGAGCGGGGCCGGCGGCAGCCCCGTCGCCGCCACCGGGGCGTAGAGCAGGCCCGCGGCGCGCAGGTCGCCGAGCCGCCGCTCGGCCTCCCCGAGCACCGCGGCGATTCCATCAGGAAGCGACTGGGCACCGAGCGCGGCAGCGGCGGCGAACCCGCCGTCATCCCCGCGCGGCCGGCCCCACAGCGCCGCGGTGATGCCGGCAGTCGCACGGCGTTCGGGGCGGTCGTCCCCCTGGGGCACTACCGCCACGCCCGGCGGCGGGCTGGGGGCGGCAGCGGCGTCGAGCGTGGCCGCGAAGTGATGGGCGATCGTCGGGCGCTTCAGTTTCATGGAATGGGTCATTTCCCCGCGGTCGATGTCGAAAGGGCGGTTGAGGAGCACGAGGCGCCGCACCCGCCAGGCACGGGGGAGCGACTCCTGGCGGCGGGCGAGCCGGCGGGCGAGCCAGCGGAGGAGGCGCGGATGGCGGAGGGCCGCGCGCCGCGACAAAACCCGAAGGTCGAGCGCCCGGATGGCGGCCCGGAGGATGGCGGGCTCCGGCACGACCAGCGCTACCGGCACCGGCAACCGATCGCCACAGACACACACTTGGGCGACGACCGGGTCGGCGGCGAGGGCCCGCTCGACCTCGGCCGGCGGGAGCTTCGTGCCGGTGGAGAGAACGAGCGTGTCGACGACCCGTCCGGTGATCCGGATCCGGCCGTCGGCGGCGATCTCGGCGGTGTCGCCGGTGGCGATCCAATCATCCTTGCGGCCTTCATCGGCGGCGGCCTCGATCGGAACGTCGGGGGGGAGAAGCTGACTGAGGGCCCGCGACGGCGTGCGCACGAGGAGCTGGCCGGCGGCATCGAGACGGACGTCGATGCCAGCCAGCGCCCTACCGACCCACCCCGGCCGGCACCCTCGCGGGCTGTCGAGGGCGACCACCGGACCGGCCTCGGCCAGTCCGTAACCCTCGACGAGCGGGACACCCCGCGTCGCAAACAGCGTCTGCGTCCGTTCCCGCAGCGCCGCCCCGCCGGAGATGCAGACCCGCACCCGACCACCGAGCGCGGCGGCGAGGTCGGGGATCGCCCCCGACCGGACGCCCCGTTCGAGCCGCTCGAAGAACGCTGGCACCCCCAGGATCACCGTCGGTGGCAGGCATCGGCAGGCCGCGAGGAGATGCCGCCGGTCGGGGACGACATTCAGACAGCCGCCGCGGACCAGCGCCGTGGAGAGATCTCCCGTGCAGGCCAGCGCGTGGCTCATCGGCAGCCACGCCAGGCGGACATCGTCCGGCTCGTCGAGGAAGATCGCCGCGGCTCCGAGGGCATTCGTGGCCAGCGATCGCTGCGAATGAACGAAGCCCCTGGGCCTTCCGGTCGTGCCGGAAGAGAGGAAGATCCGCGCCGGCGCGTCGGGATCGACGGCCGCCGAGCGCCGCACCACCTCGCGCTCAAGCGCCTCCGGATTGGCAGCGCGGCTCCGCCAGGCTTCCGAGTAGAGCCCCGCCGAGGGAGGCGGCAAGCGGTGCCCCCGACGCGGCGCCGGACGACGCCGATCGATGACACGCCGCGGATCGGAAAGCCCGCTGAGCAACCGTGCGGCATCGCCGGGTAGGAATGGCCCTTCCTCCCCACTGAGCACGATTCCGGCCGGCGCGAGCCAGCCGATCTGGTGGAGGAGCTCGCCGCGCGGGGCATCGACGTGGAGCGGCGCGTGGACGAATCCGGCGAGGAGGCAGGCCAGATCGACGACGACCCAATCGACCGAATGCGTGCCGACATGCACGACCCGGTCGCCAGGGCGGAAACCGGCCGCCTCGAGGGCCGCGGCGAGATCGACGGAGGCTGCGGCCACCTCGAGCCAGGTCCAGGTCGTCGCCGCGTCATCCACTCCCGCGCGCGTCACCAGGGCCGGCCGCGCGGCGGCATCATCGATCCGGGCGACGAGGAGGTCGATGAGCGTCACGGCGCGGGCCTGGCCCGACCCAGCGACGACACCAGGGGCCGACTCCATGCGGGTCGTCACGTCCCGATTCCCTCCACGACCAGCGCGATTCCCTGGCCGAGTCCGATGCACATGGTTGCCAGACCGAGCCGGTCGCCACGGGCGTGCATGGCGTGGACGAGCGTGGTGACGATGCGGACACCACTGGCACCGAGCGGATGGCCGATGGCGAGGGCCCCGCCCCGGACATTGACGCGTGCGGGGTCGAGGCCGAGCTCGTCGACGCACCAGATCGTCTGGGCGGCGAAGGCCTCGTTGAGCTCGACCAGATCGATCGCCCCGAGATCGATCGACAGCCGCCGGAGGAGCTTCTGGGTCGCGGCCACCGGGCCGGTCCCCATCAGCGCCGGCGGCACTCCCACCACGGCTCCGGCCACGACCCGGGCCAGAGGCGCGATGCCCTGCCTGCGGGCCTCCGCCAACGACATCATCACCAGCGCTGCGGCGCCGTCGGAGAGCGGGGCGCTGGTCGCGGCCGTCACCGTGCCGAGCTTGGGAAGGAACGCCGGCTCGAGCCGGGCCATCGCCTCGCGGCTGGTGTCGCGCCGCACCGACTGATCGATCCGGGCCTCGACGAGCGCTCCGGCCTCGTCGTGGCCGAGCACCGGCACGATCTCGGCAGCCAATCCGCCGGAGTCGATCGCCGTGACCGCCCGGGCATGGCTCTCGAGGGCCCAATCCTCCTGCCGACGCCGGTCGATGCCCCGCGTGGCAGCGAGGTGCTCGGCGGTCAGGCCCATCGAGAGCATGCCCCGGCTGGAGCGGGCCACGACGCGGGGGTGGAAGTCGACCCCCTCGTCCATCGGCTGGTGGTGCATGTGCTCGACGCCCGCCACCACCTGGACATCCTCGGCCCCGGCGATGATCGAGCGGCTCGCCTGGAGGATCGCCTCGAGGCCCGATCCACACAACCGGTTGATCGTCACACCGGCCGTGGAGAGAGGCAGCCCGGCCATCAGCGCCACCGCCCTGGCGACATTGCCGCCGAGCTCGCCGCGCTGCTGGGTCGCCCCGAGGAGGAGATCCTCGATCGTCGCGGGATCGACTCCGCTCCGCTCGACGGCGGCAGCCACGGCGGCGGTGGCCAGCTCGTCGCCACGGACATGACGGAACAGGCCGCGCTCGGCGTGCGACCGGCCGATCGCCGTGCGGCAACAGGCGACGATCACCGGCGTCTGCTCGGGCTCACGGGGAAGGAGCGTGGCTGGCATGGGATCGGCGGAGTGGGGGAGCGGGAGGACGAGGGAGTCAGGCAGTGAACGGGCCGCCGTCGCGGGCGAGGGATTCCAGGCGGGGGGTCGGACGCATGCGGACGCCGAGACCGGAGAGCGCCGCGAGTCGGCGGACGATCTCGGCGGCCCCGAGGGTATCGGCCCAGGCCAGCAGCCCACCACGGAACGGCGGGAACCCGAGGGCGTGGATGACGGCGAGATCGACGTCGCACCCGTCGCGGACGATCCCCTCGTCGAGCACCCTCGTCGCCTCGAGCACCATCGGCAGGATGAGCCGGTCGATGATCGTCCGTTCGTCGCCGGCACACGGCGGCAGCGCGTAGGCCGCAACGACCGCCGGCACACCGTCGTCGAGGCGTTCGATCCTCGCCCGCGGGCCGATCCCCGCGTAGCGGTAGAAGCCCGCGCCGCTCTTCCGCCCCAGACGCCCCGACTTGACCATCGCCGGGATCACCGGCGAGGGTTCGATCCGGTCGCCGTAGGCGTCGTTCAGAACGAGGCCTGCGTAGAACGCCGTGTCGAGGCCGATCATGTCGTAGAGTTCGAGCGGTCCCATCGGCATGCCGAAGGCCCGCGCCGCGCGATCGATCTTCCGCGGATCGATCCCCGCCCGAAGCATCTCCACCGATTCATGGAGATAGGGCATGAGCATTCGATTGACGAGGAACCCCGGACTGTCACGGACGACGATCGGGCATTTCCCCAGCCGCTTGGCATGGGCGACCGCTCGGGCGACGGTGGCATCGGAGGTGGCCGGTCCGCGCACCACCTCGACGAGCATCATCCGCCGGACGGGATTGAAGAAGTGGAGGCCGCAGAATCGCGACGGATCGTGGAGCGCCTCGGCGAGCTTCGCGATTGGGTTGGTGGAGGTGTTGGTGGCGATGATGGCCTCGGGCCCGACGACCGCCTCGATCTCTGCCAGCACCTTTCGTTTGACATCCGTCCGCTCGAGGACGCTCTCGATGACGAGATCGGCATCGGCCAAGGCCCCCGTGTGCGTGACGGTGCGCAGCTGGCCGGCGAGCCGGACAGCGCGGGCCTGATCGGTGGCCCGCCGAACGCGGTCCCAGGCCGCTTCCTGGAGGATCTCGGGAACGCTCCGGGCGAGCGCCTCCGACTGGACGTCGGCCAACGTCACGGCACAGCCGACCCGGAGGTGGGCGGCGGCGATCCCGGCCCCCATGATCCCGGCGCCGACAACCGCCGGCCGCTCGAAGCCCGGTGCGTCGGTCGCCCCGAACGCGGTGCCGGCAGCACCTCGATCGGGTGAAACTCCGCGGTCGCGCCGGTTCCTCTCGCCGAGACGGAACACCCGCACCAGTTGCCTGGCCACCGGCGAGCGGGCGAGGACGGCAAACGCCTTCCCCTCGATCGTCCCGGCGTCGGTTTCCGACACGCCCGACGTCGCCAGGACCGCCTCGAGGATCGCCAGCGGCGCCGGATAATGGCCCCCGGTCCTCCCTTGGATCACCGCGCCGGTCGTGGCCTCGAGAAACTCGCGCTCCGCTGCATCCAGCACGACCGGTCGGGAGAGGCGACGGCGGCGGGCCAGATGCTCCCCGGTCTTGGCCGAGCGTTCCGCGAGAAGTCTGGCCGCGGCGTCGGCCTGCCCGGCCGGCACACAGGCATCGACGAGGCCGCAGTGGGCGGCGGCGGTGCCACTCATGGTTTCGCCCGCGGCCATCATTTCCACGGCGGGCCCGGGGCCGATGAGCCGGGGGAGCCGCACCGTCCCGCCCCAACCGGGCAGGAGGCCGAGCTTCACTTCCGGGAATCCGAGGGCCGTCGCCTCCGCAGAGGTCGCCACCCTGTAATCGCATGCCAAGGCGAGCTCCAGCCCTCCCCCCAGACAGACCCCGTCGATAACGGCGACCGTCGGCCAGGGACTGGACGAGAGGCGGTCGTAGAGTTGGCGACCGGCGGCACAGGCCTGCTCGACCACGGCGGCATCGGCCCCGAGGATCGTCTCCAGCCGATCGAGGTCAACGCCGGCAAAGAACGACCCCGGGCGGCCGGAACAAAGCAGCACGGCCGTCGGCGGGGGCCCCGCTTCGAGGCTGTCGAGCGACTGCCGGAGGTCAGCAAGGAACAGGGCATCGATGACGTTCTGGCTTCGGCTCCCGGCGATGAATTGGAGCGTGACGATGCCGCTGCCATCGCGAGTGGACGCGATCGAGCCCCCTGGGGCCGCGTTTGCCCGGCAGCCTGGAGTCTCGGGAGGGCGCGGTTGACGGGGGCTGGCGGCCATGGCGTCACCCCGGAATGGGGTCCGATTCGGTGGCGGTGGGTATCCCTTCGGCTTGCCCACCGGCCGAAAAACGCTAGTGTATCGAGATGTGATCGGATTCGGTGAGAAATCCTCCGGGGTCGTCGAGCATGAGCATTCCGGGTCATTCCCCTGAAAACGTCTCCCTTTCGGCCGGTTCGATGGCGGAAAGGCGTGGCAGCGGTGCCTTCGGCCTCGACGGGCACAAACTCCCCGTCGGATTTCTCTGCCTGGCCTGGGGCGTGCTCGTCGGCATCGGCATTCTCGGTCGGCTCTGGCAGCCGGTCTACGGGGTCTCTCCTTTGATCGGAATCGGCCTCTGCGCCGGGGCCCTGTTCGCGAATCGGTTCGTGGCCGCCTCGGTTCCCGTGATCGCCCTCGCCGCCAGCAACCTGGCGCTGCCCGGAGGGGGGAGCTATGGGAGTTGGACGATGGCCGCGATCATCTACGCGGCTTTCACTTGGCCGGTGCTGATGGGGAGCCTGGTCCGGCGGAGCCATGTCTGGGGAGCCCTCGGCGGGGCCCTGGCCGGATCGCTCGTCTTCTATCTCACCACCAATTTCGCCCATTGGTGGCTCACCGCTGACTATCCTCACACCGCCAGTGGTCTCGTCGAGTGTTATGTGGCTGCCCTTCCCTTCTACCGCTGGACCCCGGTCGGGGATCTCGTTTGGTCGCTCGGCCTGACGTCCGGGCTGGCGTTTGTCCCGGCCCTGGCCCGGCGGTTCCGCGGTGTGGAAGTCGCGTGAATGGCCCCGCCGGGGCGTCCGAGGTCGCTCGTCAGGCTGAATATCACCGGGGTTCTTGACTGGCGGTGAAACGGTCGCAGAATAGTCGCTAGGAGTCAGGTGGGATTTTATAGGTGGCTGAGTGCTATGCAGCCGACCTTTTGATGGATCGCACCGCTGCGGGAATGGCGGAATTGGCAGACGCGCCAGGTTGAGGGCCTGGTGGTAGAAATATCGTGCAGGTTCAAGTCCTGTTTCCCGCATTCATTTAAATCCCCCTGACTCCGTCCCGTGCCCGCTCTGTGCGGGCTTCTGTCTTCCCGGGGCCGGCACCGCGGCGGCCTCTTCCCTTCCGACGAGTGCCGCCGATGACCGCCGATTCCTTCCCGACTCCGGATTCGTCCTCCCCCGACCAGTTGGCCTCCCCACCGGCCCCGGTGCCGCCGCCGCAACAGGTGCCAGAGGCCGCAGCGGCCGGCGAGGGGGATGGCGATGGAGGGGGAGAGCGTCGGCGGATTCCGATCGGGACGCAACGGCCGGGGGTTCGGCCCCCCAAACTGCCGCCGCGGCATCAATTCGTCGCTTCGGCCACCTCTTCGGTCCTCGGCGACACGCCGCTGCCGCCGGTTCGGCCGGCAGCGCCGCCTGCTGCGACCGAAGCGGTAACGAGCACTGCCGCAACGCCGGTCGCACCCAGCGCAGCCTCCGTCCCATCGGTCAGCGGGCCGGTGGTCAGCGCGGCTGATATCGAGGCCCGGGCTGCCGCGGCCGGTGGCGAAGCCCCGCGCGATGCCCGCGGTGCTCCGCGGCGCGGTGGCGACCAGGGGGGTGACCGTCCGCGGCGCGAGCGGCGCGGAGACCGCGCCCCGGCCTCAGCCTTCGCGGATGTCCTCCCGCCGTCGAAGCGCGTCGCTGTTCCGAATCTCCGTGCCGGCCTCGAGGAGGATCTCGAGGAGGATTTCCAGGCCGCCATCGAGGGGATCGAGGTCGACTCGATCCTCGCCACGGCCGCATCGGTAAAGGCGTCTGCCACGCTCGATCCCGGCTCCCGCGTCTCCGGCACCGTCGTGGCGGTCAGCCCCGACACCGCCTTCATCGATCTCGGCGGTCGGCGCCAGGGGGCACTCAAGCTCATCGGCCTCGACGGCAACCCTGAGATCGGCCAGGTGCTCGAGCTCTCGGTCGGCGGCTTCAACGAGGAGGATGGCCTCTATACCGTGGCCCCCGCCAACCGGGCGATTGCCGTCGAAGACTGGTCACAAATCGAAGCGGGAATGATCGTCGCCGCGAAGGTCGTCGCCGCGAACAAGGGAGGCGTCGAGTGCGACGTCGCCGGGCTTCGTGGCTTCATGCCGGCGAGCTTGGTTAGCAACTGGCGGATGGAGAACCTCGAGGAGCTCGTCGGGCAGACTGTCGAGGCCCTCGTGACCGAGATCGTGCCGGCCGCACGGCGGCTTGTTCTGTCACGCCGGGCGGTGCTCGAGCGCCAGTCAGCCGACGCCCGCACGAAGATGCTCGAGACGCTCGAGATCGGTGATCTGCTCGATGGGATCGTCCGCTCGGTGCGCGACTTCGGCGCCTTTGTCGACGTTGGCAACGGCGTCGACGGCCTCGTCCATGTCAGCCAGATGTCATGGGATCGGGTGAAAACCCCGACCGAAGTCCTTGAGGTCGGTCAGAAAGTGCGCGTCGCGGTGAAGAACGTCGACCGACAGACCGGAAAGATCGGTCTCTCGATCCGCGATACGGTGGAGAGCCCCTGGAAGAACGCCGCCGAGAAGTACCATGTCGGCGCCGCGGTCCGGGGCACGGTGAGCCGCATCGCCCAGTTTGGTGCTTTCGTGCGGCTCGAGCCGGGCGTGGAAGGGCTCGTGCATGTCTCGGAGCTCGCCCATCGGCATGTCCAAAGCGTGTCGAGCGTCGTCCGCGAAGGGGAGGCGGTGGAGTGCAAGGTCCTCTCCTGCGATCCCGACGAGCAGCGGATGTCGCTTTCGATCAAGGCCCTCGCCACGCTGCCGGTCGGGAAGGGTGGACCAGCCGCCGAGCCCGGGGAACCGGAGGTCGAGGAGGCCCCGCTGCCGCCGGTAAAGAAGTCAAACGCTCCGCTCAAGGGGGGCATCGGCCGCCGGGGGGACGGGGCGAAGTTCGGCCT
>CAMBFA010000033.1 GCA_945865325.1 Candidatus Kuenenia stuttgartensis | reverse complement strand
TCCCGGTCGGAGAGGTGGTCGGTAAAGTCGAGGACGATCCGCTTCTCATACAACCGCTCGATCGTCTCCCAGAGCCTCTCGCGAAGTTGATCCTCGTCGAGCGTGCAGGCGGGTTGGAGGGCCAGCGGCGGATCGAACCAGCGGGCGATCGGTTCCAGCGCCGCCTTCTCCCAGGCGATCATCGACTCCAGAAAGCGATTCTCCGCTTCGGTGGGGAGCGTGCGGAAGTCGATCTCGAAGATCGACTCGTCGAGATACGGCTCGATCTCGTCGCGCAACTCCGCATTGCGGAGCAGGCAGTCGATCTCTTCCGGTTCGGGGTAACGGGCGATGGCCATGCCGGGCTTAATCCCAGGAGTTTTTCCAGCGGCGGCCGGGGCGACCCGGCGCCATCCGCTGTCCTGAGTTCGACGATACCAACGCGGCCGCCCGGTTCAACGAATAGGAGCCCGGTTTTCTCGTTGTTTTCCCGGGGGCTGGTCGGCATGACCGGCACGAGCGATCGACTTTCCGCCGCCGGCCGTACCTCCCTGGATTGCCAGGGCCGCCCCCTTTATGGAACGACCGGACCGCCGGGGGGCGCCATCTGATAGCCGGGGCAGGGTGGGGGGAACTTGCGGCCGGTCCACGCCCCGCCAGCCCCTCCTCCGGGGCATCGGCGGACGGTCAGGCGAGAATCCCCTTCACGACATGCCCGTGGACGTCAGTGAGCCGAAACTGCCTCCCCTGGTAGCGGAAGAGGAGGCGGGTGTGGTCGATCCCCAACAGGTGGAGGATTGTCGCCTGCATGTCGTGGACATGGACCGGGTCGGCGGTGATGTTCCAGGCGAAGTCGTCGGTCGACCCGTGGACATGGCCACCGCGGACCCCGCCGCCGGCGAGCCACCACGAATAAGCCCGGCCGAAGTGATCGCGTCCCTTCGGATTGGCCGGATCCCCCTGGCCAAACGGCGTGCGACCGAACTCCCCCCCCCAGGCGACGAGCGTGTCGTCGAGGAGCCCGCGCTCCTTGAGGTCGAGGACGAGCGCCGCCGACGGCCCCTCGGTGTCACGGCATTGCTCCTCGAGCTGCGTGAAGAGGTTGCCGTGCTGGTCCCAGCCGGCGTGCATGAGCTGCACGAACCGGGTGCCTCGTTCGAGGAGTCGGCGTGCGATCAGGCAGTTGGAGGCGAAGCTCCCCTTCACATGGACATCGGGCCCGTAGCGATCGAGGACGCGTTGCGGCTCGGAGGAGAAGTCTGTCAGGTCCGGGACGCTCGCTTGCATCCGAAAGGCCATCTCGTACTGCGAGATCCGGGTGTCGATCTCCGGATCGCCATAGTCGGCCAGATGCGCCGCATTCATCGCTGCGACGTCGTCGAGCAGCGCGCGCCGCGCCGCCCGGCTGACGCCCGGCGGGTTGGCCAGATAGGGAACCGGGTCGCCAGTGTTGCGGAACCGCACCCCCTGGTAACGGCTCGACAGGAATCCGCTCCCCCAGTAGTAGTCGAAAAACAGCTGCCCGCAGGTCTTCGCCTTGTCGGAGGAGGTCATGACCACAAACGCCGGCAGTTCGTCAGTGTCGCAACCCAGGCCATAGGTGAGCCAGGCCCCCATGCTCGGCCTGCCCGGCACCTGCGCTCCGGTCATAAACAGCGTCACCCCCGGGGCGTGGTTGACCGCCTCGGTGTTCATGCTGCGGACGACGCAAATCTCATCGGCGATCCCACCGATGTTCGGCAGCATCTCCGAAAGCTCGATCCCGGAGTTGCCGTAGCGCTTGAAGGGCTTGATGGCCGGCTGGATCGGCCACTTCGCGTTGCCGCTGGACATCGTCGAGAGCCGCGTCGTGCCGCGGACACTCTCGGGGATGTCCTGGCCGGCAAGCTCGCGCATCACCGGCTTGGGGTCGTAGAGATCGACGTGCGAAGGCCCCCCTCCCTGCCAGAGCATGACAACCCGCTTCGCCTTCGGCGGATGATGGGGGAGATCCGGGAGCCCGGCGATCACCGGCCCGGCCGCGGCCCCCTCCCGGCCAAGCAGCGCTGCCAGAGCCACGCCGCCGATCCCCATGCCGGCCGATCCGAACAGGCGCCGGCGCGAGACACGGGCCATGTTCTCGGCGATGGCGGCCGAGAGATCGGGGCTCGAGGGGAAACTGGCGGTGTGCGGATCACTCACGGGTGAGGGCCTCGTCGAGGTTCAGAATCGCCAGACAGACCGCCGCCAGAGCCGCTTGATCGACCGGATCGAGTGACTCCTCCTTCGGGCTCGCGCCGACCGACACGAGCGCCTTCGCTGCGACCGGATCAGCCGCATAGAACTCGTGCTGCCGCTGATGCATCCGCCGCAGGGCGGCGAGGTCGAAATCGGTCGGTACGCGTGAGACGACGCTTCGGAAGGCCTGGGCGAGCCGGCCGTCGGGATCGGGGGAGGCCTTCATCGCGGCCGCCGCCAGGACCCGCGCCGCCTCCACCCAGGTCGGATCGTTGAGCGTGGTGAGGGCGTGGAGTGGGGTGCAGGTGGTGGCGGTGCGGACGCGGCAGGTCTGCCGGTTGGCGGCATCGAACATGTTCGCCGGGCTCACCGTTCGGCGCCAGAAGGTGTAGAGGCTGCGCCGGTTGAGATCGCTCCCCTCCGACTGCGGGTAAGTAAAGTCGCGTTCCTTCGTGATCGCCAGCGCCTCCCAGATCTCATCGGGCTGGTAGGGATAGACCGGCCGGCCTCCGATCCGCCGGTCGAGAAGGCCGCTGGTGGCGAGTGCCACGTCGCGGAGCACCGGGGCGGGCATCCGGAACCGGGCGGCACGGCCGAAGCGGCGGTTTTCCGGATCCTTGGCAAGATCGTCCGGGCGGACCCTACTCGACTGCCGGTAGGCGGCGCTGGTGATGATCAGGCGGTGGATCTGCTTTTGGCTCCAGCCCCGGTCACGGAACTCCAGCGCTAGCCAGTCGAGGAGCGGGAGGTGGAGCGGGTATTCCCCCTGCACCCCCATGTCCTCGACCGTCTTCACGAGCCCCAGCCCGAAGAAGTGCTGCCACATCCGGTTGACCTGAACCCGCGCCGTGAGTGGATGATCGGGGCGAAAAAGCCATTGGGCGAGCCCGAGCCGGTTCGCGGCTGCCCCCTCGGGGAGCGGTGGGAAGGAGGCCGGCGGAAGGAATCCGAGGGGCTCCCCCGTCGGGTTCAGATATTCGCCCCGGTCGAGGAGCCTCGTCTCGCGCGGCTTGTCGTCGGCCATCACCATCACGCGCGGGATCTGGTCGGCCCGGTAGTCGCCCAACTGGCGCCGCAGCGTCGCGGCGCGCTCGACCGGCGCCACCTTGCCGACGAGGTCGTTCCGCACCTTCTCGTCGAAGTGCTTCCGCAGATCGGCGTCGATCGCCTGCCGCTCCTCGGCCGTTCGCTCCCCGTCGGATTTTTTGAGCAGCTCGAGGAGCCCCCCTGGAAGACCGGCCGCATCACCGGGCACCCCCGACGCCAACAGCCCCTTCCGCCAGCCGGCAAAGCCCGCCTCGATGATCGGGGACGCCTCGGTGTCGGCGGCAGCGATCTGCGTGTCGAAGTCGGCGATCCGGGCGTTGTTCTCCGCGGTCGGAAGCTCGATCAGCGGCGGTGCTACCCGGATCCGGCTCGAGAAATACTGCGGTGTTCCGTTCTCGGAGAGCCGGTTGAAGGCATCGAGGAAGCGGTAGTAGTCGACCTGCGTGAGCGGGTCGTACTTGTGGTCGTGGCACTGGCAGCAGGCGAGCGTCAGGCCGAGCCAGGTGGTGCTTGTCGTGTCGACCCGGTCGAAGAGGTTGTTGAACCTCTGCTCCTCGGCGATCGCTCCCCCCTCGCCATTGAGGAGGTGATTCCGGTTGAAGCCGCTGGCTATTCTTTGCTCGACCGTCGCATCGGGGAGGAGATCTCCGGCAAGTTGCTCGGTCGAGAAGCGGTCGAACGGCATGTCGGCGTTGAGGGCCCTGACGACCCAGTCGCGCCACATCCACTGCCAGGTGTCGCCGTCCTGCTGAAAGCCGTTGGAATCGGCGTAGCGGGCGGCATCGAGCCACGGCAGCGCCATCCGTTCGCCGTAATGCGGGCTGGCCAGGAGCCGGTCGACGAGTTTCTCGTAGGCGTCCGGAGCGGGATCGGCGACGAAGGCGTCGACCTCCTCGGGCGTCGGCGGGATCCCGATCAGATCGGCCGAGAGGCGGCGAATGAGCGTCGTCCGATCGGCTTCGGGGGAGGGTTTCATCCCCGCCCCTTCGAGACCGGCGAGAACGAAGACATCGATCCCGTTGCGGACCCAGCCGCCATGATCCACCGCCGGCGGTTCGGGGCGGGTCGGTGGCTCGAAGGCCCAGTGCTTGCGGTACTCGGCCCCGGCGGCGATCCACCGGGCGAGGAGGGCCTTCTGCTCGGCGGAGAGCGCGCGATTGGACGACGGCGGCGGCATGACGACGTCGGCGTCGGAGGAATGGATCCGCTCGAGGATGGAACTCGCGCCGGGATCGCCAGGGACGATCGCCCGGACGGCCAGCGCCACCTCGCGGTCATCCAGCCTCAGATCGGCCTGCCGCTTGTTGCCATCCTGCCCGTGGCAGTAGAAGCAGTTTTCCGAAAGGATCGGCCGGATGTCACGGTTGAAATCAATCGGGGCTTCGGCGGCGGGCGAAGAAGGACCGGCTAGGCCGATCGTGACTGCCACCACTCCCCCGACCCAAGCCGCGATCCGCCACGAACCTGCCAGCCGGCAACGACCTGCCGGCCGGGCCGCCCCTGACCAACGGGAAACCGCCTCGGGCCCCAAGGGAACCCGATCGATCGCGGTGATGGTGGTGGTGCAGTGCGGAAGCGTCATCATCACGCCTGAACGTGTCGATTCTCCACGGGCCGGCCCCACGCCGCCCCCTTGCAGTCTCTGCGCAGCCGTCAAACTCTAGCACCATGACTCTACCCCGCGAAACTGCCCCGGAGTCGGCCCCCCTGGAGCCCCCCCGGATTCCGACGCAAACCGACGTCGCTGTGATCGGGGTCGGAGCCGCCGGACTGTTCGCCGCGACCTGGGCCGGACGGGCTCAAGCGACCGCGGGAAGGACGGCGGCGGTCGTCGGCCTCGACGGCGCCCGGAAGCTCGGGGCGAAGATCCTCGTCTCGGGGGGGGGACGCTGTAACGTCACCCATTGGCGGGTCGACGAGCGCGACTTTGCCGGCAGCACCCCCCCGGCGATCCGCAAGGTGCTCGGCCGGTTCACCGTCGAGCAGACGATCGCGTTCTTCGCCTCCTCCGGGGTGGCGTTCTACCGGGAGGCCGACACCGGCAAGCTCTTCCCCGAGTCTGATTCGGCCCGATCGATCCTCGACGCGCTCCTCCGGGAAGCCGGGGCGGCGGGGGTAGCGCTGCATCATCCGGCGAAGGTGACGCTCATCGAGCGCGATGGCGAAGCCCTCCGGCTCGACACCACCGCTGGCCCGCTCAGCGCCCGGAAGGTGATTCTCTGCACCGGCGGGAAGTCGCTGCCGAAATCGGGATCGGACGGCTCCGGCTTTGCCCTGGCGACGATGCTCGGTCACTCGATCACCGCGCCGGTCGTGCCGGCACTGGTTCCCCTGGTGCTCCCGGCCGACCACTTCATCCGTGCTCTCACCGGCCTCGCGCTCCCCTGTCGGTTCACGCTCCTCTCATCGAAGGGGAAGCCGGTGGCGACAAGCGCGGGGAGCACACTCTGCACCCACACCGGCCTGTCGGGCCCCGCCACGCTCGACATCAGCCGGCACTGGCTCGTCTCGCGCACCGCCGACCCAGCCGCGCGGCTCCTCCTCGACTGGCTCCCCGACACCCCCGCCGACAGAGTCGAGCAGCTGCTCCTTGAAAGTGCCGCCAAAGGCGCCCTCCCGGTTCTCCGCCAGCAACTCACCGAACGCCTCGCGCGGCAGCTGTGCACCGCGGCCGCCGCGCCGCCGACAGGAGACCTCCCCCGCGAGGCGCGGCGCCGGCTCGTGGCCGCGGTGAAGGGAATGGAGCTGCCGGTGGTCGACGACCGTGGCTTCACGATCGCCGAGGCCACGGCCGGCGGCGTGCCTCTCTCCGAGGTGCGCCTCGACACGATGGAGAGCCGGATCTGCCCCGGTCTCCATTTCGCCGGCGAGATCCTCGACGTCGACGGCCGGATCGGCGGCTTCAATTTCCAGTGGGCCTGGGCAAGCGGCTTCGTGGCTGGCACGGCGGCGGGGCGTTGAAAGACCCCCTCGGCGGGGTGGCCTCGACGAAATTGCCCGCACCTGAACCGACGTATACACTTCAGGTCTTCATGGATTTGTCTGCAAAAGAGAACTCGGTGCGAGGAGAATCGTCGTGGCCACCGACATGAGCCCGTCGACGCCGGCAAGCGCGGCCCCGCGAGCCAAGCTCGGCTACCGGGAGTACTGCTCCTTTCCCGACGACGGATGGCGGCACGAAATCATCGACGGAGACCACGTCATGACCCCGGCTCCGTCCACGAGCCACCAGACGGTCTCCAAACGGCTCCAGCATCAGCTCTACATGCAGGTGGAGTTGGCCGGTCTGGGCCTCGTCTTCAACCCGCCGGTCGATGTGCAGCTCACGGAGCACGACATCGTGCAGCCCGATCTTGTGGTGGTGCTCAAGGACCGCACACGCATGATCACTCCCACGAAGATCAACGGTGTTCCCGATCTCGTCGTCGAGATCCTCTCCCCATCGACGGCTGCCACCGACACCACGCTTAAAAAACAGCTCTACGAACGAACCGGGGTGGCGGAATACTGGATTGCCGATCCCGACAACCAGCGCCTGGAATGCTATCGGCTCAGCGACGGCGCCTACCATCTTGAGCCACAGACCGATCCAGTCACGACGCTCTCCGGCGGCCTGAGCATCCGCCTCGCCGACATCTGGTAGGCGATCGATTCCGATGCCGCGGTGCGCTTGCGAGTTCGCCGGCTCACCCCGCCGCGCGGCTGCGTCCGGCCAGGCGCCGCTCGATCGCCGCGATCACGTCGTCGACGTCGATGTCGTGGATGTCGGCGATGCCGGTCGGCCAGCGGAGCCCCGCGACCGTGGCGGGGAAGAGCGCTTCATGGATCCACTGGGAGAGCGGCTTCTTCGTCCGTGATGAGCGGAGCACCTCGAGCTCCGTTCCCCACGGGCACCATTGGTTCGGATCGGTCGGCCCGAACAGCGCCACCACCGGCACGCCGTGCGACGCGGCGACATGGAGGAGCCCGGTGTCGATTCCCAGACAAAGATCCATCCGCGACAGGAGCGCTCCGGTGTGGCGGAGATCGAGATCCTTCGTGAGATCGTGGACGCGGCGGCTTCCGGCGTGACCGGCCAACTCGGCGATCCGTTCGTGCATTTTCATGTCGCGCGGCGCGCCACAGAAGAAGATGTCGCAGCCACGGTTCACCACGAGCCAGGCCACGACCCGGGCCATCCGCTCCACCGGCCATTCCTTTTCCACCGCCGTCGAACGGGGAGCCACGAACACCCGGGCCCGTCCGGGAGAACGATCGCGGAGGATGGCGTCGACCTTCCGCCCCACCTCGTCGGCCACCCAGTTCTCGTTGTGGCCGTCGTCGACCGGGATCGAATCGGCCCGGAGGAGGTCGAGGAACACCTCCACCTCGTGCCGGTGTTCGCGGATCCTGACCGCGCGCGAGAGGAGCAAGCCCCCTCCCTGCTCGGCAAAGCCGACGCGGTGCGGAATCCCGGCCAACCACACCGGGAGGAGGCTCGACACCGACCGCTTGAGGACGTAGGCCCGGTCATACCGCCTGGCCCGCAGCCAGGCCGCATTGGCCCGCAACCCCGCAAACGGGCTGCGAGAACGCGGCGCTGCCGGAGCGACGATCAGCTCGTCGATGGAAGGGCAGTCGGCCAGCACGCTCCCCGCCCCCTTCTCGACGAGGACGTCGATCCGGGCAGCGGGAAAGTGCCAGCGCAGATTCCGCAGGAACGGGATCGCCAGCACCGTGTCGCCGACATAGCGGGTGCGGACGACGAGGATCCGTGGCTGGGCAGGGCCGTCTGGGTTTTGTGTGTCGGGCATGTCGGGGGTCGACAGGGTCTCTCGGCCGCGCTGTCACCGCGCGAAGCCGACGAAGAAGCTGAACAGCTGCTGGCTGTCGTCCTGGGCGTAGACGACCGGGACGGCGAAGTCGAGCGCGATCGGGGCCGGGCCCATCGCCGGCAGTGTGATCCTCAAGCCGAAACCTGGTGCGACGCGCATCTGGTTGATGCTGACATTCGATTCGACGGTACCGAAGTCGGTGAACACGACGCCCCGCAGGGTGTCGTCGGCGGTGATCGGAAAGAGGTACTCGACCGTGTTGAGCCACTCGAACGGACCACCGATGATCGCGCCGTTTTGCCGTGGGCTCGCCCCGCGGAACACGAAGCCGCGGAGGGTGTTGTAGCCACCGGCATAGAAATTGTCGTAGGCAGGGGTGTTGGGGCCCGACATCCCGAGCACCGAGCCGATCGAGAGGACGTGGCGGCCCGAGCCGTCGGGGCGCTCGTTCAAGAGGAAGTACTGCCGCCCCTCGAGGATCCCACGGGGATAGACGAACGTGCCGATGACCTGCTCGAACTCAAACGTCACCAGATGCCCCTGCGTGGGGAGGAAGGGGCTGTCGCGGGTGTCATGGACGATGCCCGTGCTGAAACCGTAGACGGAGTTCGTGCCGAGCATCTCATCGATCTTCGGCGCGGAGACGCGCGGATTGAAGACGTTGACGCTCTCGCCGCGGAAGCCGGCGTTGACGGAGAGATCGGGGGCGAAGGCGAACTGGTAGCCGAGGCCGACACGACCCCCCGCCCGAGATTCGGCCCAATCATAGAACGCCCGGGTGTAGTAGGACGCGCTCGTCGATAGGCCGATCCGGGTGTCGAAGAGATAGGGCTCCTGAAAGGTTGCCGTGTAGCGCTGCAACTGGGTGCCGGGGGCGGCTTCGAGTCGGAAGCGCTGACCGGCGCCGCGGAAGGCGGTGCCGTTGCGGATGTCGTCCCAGCTCCGTGGCAGGCGGGTGATGTCGAAGTTTTGCTCGTCGACGACGATGTTGCCGACGAGACCGGCATTGGAGTTGACGCCGGCACCGATCATGAGGCGGCCGGTCTGCGTTTCCTCGGCGTCGACATCGACGACCACATACGGCTCCTGGCCGGGGAACACCTGCGGCGGTTCGCCAAACCCTGGCTGAAACCCTGGCTGAAATCCTGGGGGAAGCGGCTGGCCAGGGAACGCGCCTTGAGGAGGAGGAAGGACCTGGGCCTGCGGCTGCCAGGGGGCCGGGGCCACGGCTCCGGGTTGGAAGGCCGCCGAAGGGTTCGCAGGATAGCCTGGTGCCACCGGCTGCTGGGCGACGTAGGCCGGCTGCTGCGGCGCGGCGGTGCGGCCGTAGTCGACGGCCTCCGGTCCGGTCGGCGCCAGCGCCGTCCCGCCCCACGGCGTCGCCCCGGGAGGGGCCGCGGCAGGCTGGGAGGCATAGCCCGGCTGATTGGCATAGCGCGGTGGCAGCGAGCCCGGCACAACCGGCTGACCGGGCTGCTGGGGAACCTGCTGGCCGAACGGCTGCACCGGTTGCTGGGCGGAGGGCGCCGGCTGGGCGTAGACAGGCGGGGGACTCTGACCACGCCACACCGGGGCGGTGCTCTGGGCCGGGGGGACCGGGGAAGGACTAGCAGGGGCGGGGGCGACGAACTGCCCATCGCTCGCCGCGTCGGTGCCGGGCGGAAGCTCTCCCTCGAGGAAGAGGTCGATGACGGCATCCCCGGGCTCCGCCCCATCGGGGCTCTGCCCACGGAAGCCGGGGCGCTTCGGATCGCGGGCCAGTTGCAGATCGTCGTCGTCGGGCTTGCTGAAGACGATCCGCGGGCCGTCCCCCTTGGCGGCATCGGCGGCGAACAGGCTGCTCGACTTCAGCCGCCGTTCGTCCTCGCGGAGCTTGCGGATGTCGAGAATATCCCCCGGCCGGAGCGAGAGCCGGTTGAGAATCGTGCTGTGGCGCGTGTGGGGATGCTCGCCGCGGATCCGGACGTTGATCTTTCCGACCCGGTAGCGCTGCCCCTCGGCGACGTTGTAAACGAGGTCGAGCTCGCCCGGCTGCTCGAGGAATCGGGGATCGGCGCGGATGTCGGCGAACACGAACCCGCGGCCGCCATAGATGTCGCGAATCAGCCCGAGATCGGCATCCATCTTCGACTGATTAAAGGGCTCGCCGCTCTTCAGCTTGAGGTCGCGGGCGAGGAACTCGCTCTTGAACTTGCTGTTTCCGATGAACGAGATGTTGCGGATGTTGTAGCGCGGCCCCTCGTTGATCACGAACGTCAGCAGCGTCCAGTCGCGGCCGCCACCATGCACCACCTGGAGCTCGCGGCCGACCTTTGCCTGGAAGAACCCGAGGCTCCGGTAGTAGGCCGTGATCAGATCGACGTCCTGGTCAATCTTGTCGCGGTCGATCTCGCCGCCGATGAGCCAGAAGATTCCCGGCTTCGACTTGATCTGCGTCATCAGCCGGGCGTCGCTGGCGATCGTGTTGCCGACGAAGTTCGTCCACAGCGATTTCTTGCTCTTCCCCTCGTCGACAAGAAACACGGCCCCCTTGTCGCCGGGCTTGCTCCCCTCGACCGTCGTCACTTTCGCGCTGTCAAAGCCCTTCTCGTGGTAATGGGCTTCGAGCCGGCGGCGGGCCTCCTCGACGACATACGGGTCCATCGCGTCGCCGACGTCGATCTCCGCCTTCTTCCGCAGCGTCCGGGTGGTGACCCGCTCGTTGCCGACATACTTCACGTAGCGGAGCATCGGCCGCTCGACGACCTGGAAGATCACCACGACTCCCTCGGCGACCCGTACCGTCTTCGGGCGGACATCGACGAACTTCCGGCTCCGGTGGAGGGTGCGGACGTCCTCCTCGACCGATTGCACGTCGAAGATCTGGCCGGCCCGGGTGACGAGCTTGGGGAGCTTCGAGACCTCGGTGGCATGATTCCCCTCGATCCGGACCTCGACGATCCGGTTCGATTCGTCGACGGCCGACAGCGCTCCCGTTGGGGCGGGGGCCTGGGAGCGGGACGGCTCGGGGCCGGAGAGCGGGGGCGGGACCGAGGGGGAGACGACCCCCGGCGACACGCCCCCGGGGGGAAGGGCTGCCGGGACCGGGAGGCCGGGAGAGGCGGGGGGTGGAAGGAGCTCCCCCGGGGCCTGACCGACCGTCACCCGATCGGGCGACAGGCCGAGGAGGATCCCCAGGACAACCGCGAACCTCCAGACGTGTCCGCCGCGCGGCGCACGGACCGGCCGCGGGCCGGTGGCCGGCTGCAAACCGCGGAAATCTGACATCCGTGGGTCGACGGGCATGGGGTGGCGACTCGGTGCGGCGACTCGGTGCGGCGACTCTCGCGCCACGGTGTGGCGACGGAAGCCGGGGACTGATAACGGAGCCGACGGGCTCACCACAAGGCGAAATCCTTTTTCCTTCAGTCGTGCGCCGCTGCGGCCGACCGGTCCCGGGCGCCGGATCCGCGCTCTTCCCCGGGCTGGCCGATCCTTGACTGGCCACTCCGGGCCCCGGTAGGGTTATCCTTCAGGCCTGATGCTCGTCCGGCACGCTTCGGGCATGGCCCCCCCCAGATCCCCCGGCCTTGCCCATGCCGCCAACGGTCATCGACCTGCGCCGCACCGATGACGCCCGCGACGTCGTCCACCGGGCGGTGCAAGCGCTGGCGGAGGGGCGCTGCGTCGGTTTCCCCACCGAAACCGACTATTGCATCGCCGGTTCCCTCCGGCATCCGGCCACCGTCGCCCACCTCCTCGCCCTCGCCCCGGGGCGTTCCGGCGAGCCGCGACTGTCGCTGGCGCTCAAGGGGGCGGATGAATCGTTCGATTGGGCTCCCTGCGTGAGCCCGGTCGGGCGACGTTTGACGCGGCGCTGCTGGCCGGGGCCGGTGGTCGCGCTGGTCGAAGGGGATCACCCAGACAGCCTCGTCCATCATTTGCCGGCGGCGGCCCGCGATGCCGTGACGGGCGCCGGGCAGCTGCGGCTGCGTGTGCCGGGTCACCCGATGCTCGCCGACTGCATGCGGATGCTGGCCGGTCCGATCGGTCTGCTCGAACCGATCGCCGGCGATCAGTCGCCGGTATCGGCCGAGGAACTTCTGGCCTGCGCGGGGCCGGGGCTGTCGCTCGTCCTCGACGACGGCCGCACCCGCTATGCCCAGCCCGCCACCACCGTCGCCATCGAAGCCAATTCGGTCCGTGTTGTCCGCCCGGGGATCGTCTCCGAAGAGACGATCCGCCGCCTCTCGAGCCTGATGGTCCTGTTCGTCTGTACCGGCAACACCTGCCGCAGCCCGATGGCCGAGGCGCAGTTCCGTCTCATGGTCGCCGATCGCCTGGAGTGCCGACCCGACGAGGTCGAGAGCCGTGGCGTGGTGATCGCCAGCGCCGGCCTCTCCGCCTGGGGCGGGGGGAAGGCGAGCCCCGGGGCCCTCGAGGCGATGTCTGAGATCGGCGCCGACCTCTCCGGCCACGAGAGTCAGCCGGTGACCGAAAATCTCGTTCGCCAGGCCGACGTGATCCTGACGATGACCGCCTCCCACCGGGCCGGGGTCCTGGCCCAGTTTCCGGAGGCCGGGGGGCGGGTTTCGATGCTCTCCCCCGACCGGCAGGACGTTCTCGACCCGATCGGCGCCCCTCTTCCCACCTACCGGCGCTGTGCCGAGCAAATCCGCGGGCATTTGGCCGCCCGGATCGATACACTCGTAGACTCCATCTCCCGGGCCTAGGCTATTGAGCTCGGCGCGCGGGGACGGGTTGAACGGGGATCTTTCCGGGTTGTTTCCAGAGGTGCCGGCAGGGCACGCAGGAGTGGATGATCGATGCGCATCGCCATTGGCAGTGACCATCGGGGCGTCGCGGCGCGGCTGCGGCTGATCGGGTTGCTCGAACGGTTGGGCCATGAGGTCGTCGACTGCGGCAGTCACGGCACCGAAGCCGTCGACTACCCCGACATCGCCGCCGACGTCGCCCACCGCGTCAGTCACGGGACGGCCGACCGTGGGGTCCTCCTGTGCTGCACCGGCGTCGGAATGGCGATCGCCGCCAACAAGGTCCACGGCGTCCGGGCGGCCACCTGCCATGACGAAGTGACCGCCGAGATGAGCCGGCGCCACAATGATCTCAATGTCCTCTGCCTGTCGGCCGAGATGCTCGGGCAGGAGCTCCAAGACAAGATGATCCAGACCTGGCTGGAGACCCCCTTTGAAGGGGGGCGTCACGCCCGCAGACTGGCGAAGATCGAGGCCCTCGAGCCCGATTGTGGCGAAGGCCTGGGCGATTCCTCGGCGGAGTGACCCACCCCGGTCACGGAGTCTGCGGATCGTTCTTCTCCGTCACCGGCGGTGGCGGCGGGCGATCGAGGGCCATGAGTTCGTCGTCGATCTCCGAGGTCGGTTCACCGAGTGACACGCGTGCCCCCCGCAGCGCTGTGAGGACTGCCTTCATCGTCTCGCGTCGCCCTGGATCGGTCACTGCCTCGGACAGCAGCGCACGACCGTGGATAGCCGCCAACTCGAGAGCTCTGGCCGAATCGGCCGGTTGCCCCGCGGCCTCCCGGAGCCTTGCCAATCCCTGGAGCATGGCGACGAAGTCGATCCGGTATTGTGGCACCGCCGGCTGCTCCTCCACCAGCGCGCCTTGGAGATCCGTTCCCTCCGCCATCGCCTTGATCGCGTCGGCCGGCCGATGGACGGCCAAAAGGCAGGTTCCGAGGCTGTGGAGGGAACGGGCGACCTCGGCCCGGTAGCGGGGCACCTCCGGATGGGCCGTGGCAAGCCGTCTCTGGATCGTCAGTGCCTCTTCTTGGGGTGCGATCGCCTCGGCCGCCCGATCCGTAGCCAGCAGGGCGGCGGTGAGTTTGTTGCAGTCGCCGGCGAGATCGAGCTGATATTCCACCGTCTCCGGCTGCTCGGCAGCGAGATTCCGACGGACCACGACGGCAGCCCTGATCGCCTCGAGCGCGGCGTCTGGACGGCCGAGGGTGGTGAGGGCGGCGCCGCGGTTGTCGTGCACTTGGGCGAGTCGGCTGCGGTAGGTCGGCTCCTCGGGATGCTCCTCCACCAAGCGCCCCAGCGCCGCGAGCGCCCGATCGAGCGGATCGAGCGCTTCCGCGGCGCGCTTGCGGCGGACGAGCAGGGCACCGATGTCGCTTTCGACCGTCGCGAGATCGGCTCGGAAGGCCACCACACTGGCAGAAGCCGTCGCCGCACGCTCGAGATCGGCCCGGGCGACCCCGAGGGCGGTCAGGGCCTCGTCGGCCAGCCCGGCATCCTCGAGCAACCGGGCCAGCGCCCGTCGATCACCGGCGACGCGCGCCACGAGCGCCGGATCGGTGGGATGCTCGGCAGCGAGCCCCTCGTCGATCGTCAAGGCCTCGCGCACGGCGGCGATTGCCTTCTCCATCCGGCTGCTCAGGGCGTGGACGGAGGCCCCCTGACGCAGACCGACGGCGGTATCGTTCTGAAGCACGGTGACGGTCGGATTCCCCGCGGCGATCCCGCGGCGCACCCCGAGGGACGCGTCGAACGCCTCGGCTGCCTCGGCGGCATTCCCCTGATCGAGGAGGAGGTTGCCGAGCCGCGCCTCGACCTGGGCGAGGTTCGCGGCATAGAGGGTGGTCGTCGGATACGTCGCCACGAGATCGGCGAGGGTCATCCGTGCCGCCCGGTAGGCCCCGGCGGCTTCTTTCGTCCGTCCGATCGCGGCCAGCAAACGCCCCCGGTTGAGTTCGCTGATCGCCAGGTCGTGCCGATGCGACGCGGTCGCATCGGCTCCGGAGGCAAGCTCGCGGCGGCCGGCCAGGGCGGCGTCGTAGGCCCGCAGCGCGTCGGCGGTCAGCCCCAGGTCGGAGAGGGTGTTCCCCAGTCCGTTGTCGTGGTAGGCCAGAGCCCGGCGCACCGCGGCGTCGGCGGCACCGGCATCGACCATCTGCTGGAGGATGTCGTGCCCCTGCTGGAACTCACGACGAGCGTCCTCAGTCCGCCCGGTCGTGGCCGCACAGACGCCGAGGCTGTAGTGGCTGTTGGCGAGATCCTTCCGGCATGTGGTGTCGTCGGGGCGTTCCGCGGCCAACTCGGTTCGGATGTCGAGGGCGGTCCGGTAGCCGGCGAGGGCATCGTCTGCCCGGCCGGCTGCGGCCAGCAGATCTGCCTCCTCCACCAGGGCGGTGGCGAGATCGCGCCGTGCCTCGGGCTGGCCGGGCTTGAGCGTCAGCAGCCGCTCGCGCACGGTCACCTCCTCGCGGCGGGCAGTGAGAGCGTTGCCGACATCGCCGATGTCGGCGGCGAGGGCCCCCAATTCGGCATTCGCCACGGCGAGTTGGCCGAGGACGTCGGGCGCGTCGTCGCCATCGGCAACGAGCGAGTCGCGGAATTGCCGGAAGAACACGAGCGGCTCGTTGAGCAGGCGGCGGCGGAGGAGATCGAGCGCCGGGTCGTTCTTGAGCTCCGGATCCGCGGCAACGACATCACGGAACCGCCGCACCCCATCGATCGCGCGCTGCCTCCGAATATCGGCGCGGTGACGCTGGGCGTCGAGGGCCTCGTTGGCGCTGGCAAGCGCCGTGTTCTTGCGGTCGAGGTCGTCATTGAGCGTGGCCAGAGCGGTGCGCGCCCTCGTCTGTACGATCGCCACGGCACCGAGCCCGACGAGCCCTGCCAGGAGCGCCGCGGCAATCGCCGCCGCCACCGACCGGTGCCGCCATACCCAGCGACGGATCCGGTCGCTGAGGGGCTCCGGCCGGGCCGACACCGGCTCGTCCGCGAGCCAGGCCTTGATGTCCGCTGCCAGCCGGAGCGCGGAGGGATAACGGTCTTCGGGGCGCAGCGCCAGCGCCTTGAGACAGACCGCCTCGAGGCCCGCAGGCACCCGTGGCTCGATCCGCCGCGGCGGCACGATCTCACCCCGCCGAACCCTCTCGAGGACCTCGTCGACCCGCTCGCCCGCCACCGGCGGCCGGCCCGTGAGCACCTCGTAGAGGATTGCCCCAGGCCGTAGACGTCGCTCGCCGGGCCGAGCCGATCGATCGCCCCTTCGGCCTGTTCAGGGGGCATGTAGACGGGCGAGCCGATCGCGGCACCGCGTTCGCTCGGGAGGGAGCCGCTGTCGGCCTTCGAGACCCGCACCGGCCCCTCAGGGGAAGCCGCGTCGGCCGGGGGGCGCTCCAACAGCATCGCCAGCCCCCAGTCGACCACCATCGTCTCGCCGTACGGACCGAGCATGACATTTGCCGGCTTGAGATCGCGGTGGAGCACACTCCGGCTGTGGGCGTAGCCGATGGCATCGCAGACGTCGATGAACCGCCCCAGGAGCTCACGCAGCTCGAGGGGGCGCCGGGAGTTGTCCGCGTCGTCGCGACCGCGGTCATGGAAGCGGTTGATGGCACCGGCGAGTGATTCCCCGCGGATCAACCGCATCGCGTAGAAGGGACGGCCGACAGCGTCGCGGCCGAGGCCGTAGACGGGGATGATCCCCGGGTGCTCGAGCTTCCCGGTGAACTCGGCCTCGAGCACGAACTGCGACCGGCTCGCCTCGCGGTCGGCGTGGGCCGGCTGGATCTCCTTGAAGGCCACCTCACGGTCGAGCTCGTTGTCGATCGCCACGGACACGACGCCGAGCCCCCCCTGGGCATACGGACGCACGATCAGGAAGCGACCGTTGTCGGCCGTCGGCGCGCCGAGCGACTCGATCCCCCGCGTCATCCACGGCTCGCGCCCAGCCCCATCCGACGGAGCCCGCCCCGCGCCAAGCGACCGGGCCATCTCTCCGTTCACGTGGGCTATGCTGGCCTGCACATCGGCGTCGGAGAGCCGGCCGATGTCCTCGATAACGGCTGCGACCGGGCCGACCGCCTCCAGGCTCCGCGCCGGATCGCCGCCGTGGGCGTTCACATGTTCCTCGACGAGCGCCTCGAGGATCCGGCGGCGGGGGGCGGTCAGATCGCCCCGCTCCACGAGCACCTCGCCGAGCGGCTGATCCTTCCGCAGCAGCCAGGCGTTCATCGCGCCGAAGAGCCGGTCGCGCGACACGAAATCCATCTGGTGGGCCAGGATTCCCAACAGGAGATTTCGATCGGCGTCACCGGCCATCGGATTCCTCGGTGGAGCGTGCCCCACCGAGGATACGTCGGACATCGGCACCTCCACAAAGGACCGGCATCCGCCGGGAAACCCGATGGATCGCGGGGCTGGGTATTGAGCACAGTCATTGATCCCGTTCGCGTCAGCGGCGACGCGACCCCCGCATGATCGTCACTCTTGCCTGATTCACGTGCGCGATGAACGGCGCCGGCCTGGAGATCGCGATCCGCTCAATCTTCGGGAGTTGCCGCACCCAGATCTCGGCGGCTGCCGCGCTCGACAGGTGGCCGGCGGTGAGGACGAAAGCCCTGATGCCTGCAGCCAAGAGGGCCTGGCACTCGATCCGCCTGTGGCGGATTCTCTTGTCGTTGGTGAGAACGACCCACCGCTTGGCGCCGACAACCGGCAACCAGCCCTCGTCGGAAATGTCATCCTCGAAATGGTCGGCGTGCAACTCGACGAAGGCACCAACTGCGGTCAACGCAGTCACGAGCGTCCTGGAATTGGTACACCGGTCGAGAAAGAAGACGATCTTCGGCCTACGCCGCTCGGCTCTCGTACCGGATCGCTTCTTCGATGGCATCCGAAGAAAGTCCGATATCTTGGGCGATTTCCTGGGGTGAATCGCCAGCCAGGAATCGTTCCGCGATCACGGCCGTCGGCATGCCCGTTCCGGAGAGACAGGGGCGGCCGAACTGCACCCGAGGATCGATGACGACGGTCCGCCGATCGGGCTCCTCGCGGCTAGTCGTGAAGGGATAGAGCCGGATCGCGGCGCCTCGTGCGTCACGCTCGATTCGATCGAGGTAGCTGCTGAGGCAGACCTTCATGGCCATCTGGCCCTGATCGGACGCGTCGACCAACTCGCCGTATCGCTCCACGAAAAGATTCGTTCCGTCGGTTTGCATCTGCTCGTCGGCGAGCGGATGCCTGCTCTTGAACCTGCGTCGCAGGTAGTCGACAGCCTTGCGGACTTCACCGAGCCTGACGCCGTGATCACGTCGGATCGCACTCAAGACGTGGAGTTCCACGAGATTTCGAAAGGACAACCAACGGCTCGCGGCATCGGCGATGCGGATGACGGGCTCGAAGAGTTTCCGGCGGTCATCGACGGTCGGATACCTTCTCCCCAGAGCCCACGAGCGCACGGTGGCCTGAGGCACGCGAATCAAACGCGCCACCTCTGGGATCGAGTACGCCGGCAACTCGACCGGATCTCGGCCGCCGTAGATGTCCAAGGCTCGTGTCACGAAGTCGATCTCCTCCGCTTGCCAGACTAGGAACAGCCGGCCCCGGCAGTCAAGCTGTCGGTAGGGTCGCAAAGGCCACGGCCACGCACCGGATGGACCAAATCGGTCGTCTCACCCCACCGGCTTGCCGTTGACGTTCACCCATTGGTGGCTCTTGGCGCTGGAGAGTACCGCGTCGCAGACGCGCTGCGTCTCGAGGGCGTCGCGGAAGGTTGGGTGGGCGGGCTGCTTTTTGGCGTAGGCCTCGAGGAAGTCAGCCACCTGATGGACGAAGCTGTGCTCATAGCCGATCGCCAGCCCCGGCACCCACCATTTCGCCATGTAGGGATGGTCGCCGTCGGTGACGTGAACGCTCTTCCAACCGCGCTCCGGCCCGGCGTCGGAATAGTCGAAGACCTCGAGCCGATGGAGGTCTTCGAGATCCCACTTCAGGCTCATCTTCTCGCCGTTGATCTCGAAGGTGTAGAGGGCCTTGTGGCCGCGGGCGTAGCGGGTGCTCTCGAAGAGGCCGAGCGAGCCGTTGGTGAAGTGGCAGAGGAAGGAGCAGGCGTCGTCGATGGTCACCGGCTCCATCGTGCCGGTGAGGGTGTGCATCCGCTCCTTGATGAACGTCTCGGTCATCGCCGTGACGTCGGAGACCGGGCCATTGAGCCACAGCGCCGTGTCGATGCAGTGGGCGAGGAGATCGCCGGTCACGCCGCTACCAGCGGCGGCGGCATCGAGCCGCCACAACGCTGCCCCCCCCTGGGGGAGATCGGCGTTGATCGTCCAATCCTGGAGGAACTCGGCCCGGTAATGGAACACGCGCCCGAGCCGACCGGCGTCGATGAGCTGCTTGGCGTAGGTCACGGCAGGGATCCGCCGGTAGTTGTACCAAACCGTGTTGGGCACTCCCGCCTTCTCGATCGCCGCCACCATCTTTTCCCCTTCGGCGACATCCATCGAGAGGGGCTTCTCGCAGAGGATCGCCTTGCCGTGCTTCGCCGCCTCGATGGCGATCTCGGCATGGAGGTTGTTGGGCGTGCAGATGTCGATCGCGTCGATATCGTCGGCAGCGACGAGCTTCCGCCAGTCGGTCTCAACGCGCCCGTAGCCCCAGCGCTCGGCGAAGGCCTGCGCCTTTTCCGCGTCACGGGCCGCCACCGCCTGGAGGACGGGGAGATATTCGAGATCGAAGAAGTCCCCCACCCGCTTGTAACCGTTGGAGTGGGCCCGGCCCATGAAGCCGTAGCCGATCATGCCGATGCGGAGGGGTTTTGCCATGGATGGAGTGCCTTCGATGGAGCGGGAATAGGATGGACTAGTAAGGAATTGGAGGGCGTAGTAAGCGTGCGGGACGGGAACGATCAGGCCCAGCCGTGGGCGCTGCGGACCTCGATCATCTTGTTCAGAATCGTGTTCCAGGTGTGCGGGTTGTGGAGGGTGGCGTTGGGGAACATGCAGCCGTCCCAACAGATGTGCTTGATGCCTCGGTCTTTCGCCCCCTCGAGCCAGTAGCCCGAGCACTTCACAATGTCGAGCTTGCCGTTGGGGTCGTCCGCGGGGCAGTGCTTGCCCGTCTTGTCGTGCGCGCCGGCGCCATGAACCTGGCCGTCGTTCTGGGCAACGTGGAAGTCGATCGTCCACGGCCGCAGCTTGTCGGTCATCTCCTTGTACGCCGCCCAGAACTCGGCTTCCGAGTAGCCAGGCTTGAGGAGCGCGTGCTCCGGGGCGTTGTAGCCGAGGAGGTAAAGGTAGGTGTGGGCCAAATCGCTCTGGAAGCCGAGCGAGCCAGGCATGTCGACCATCTCCAACAAGTCGAGCATGTCCTTCCAGGAGTGCATGCCCGCCCAGCAGATCTCCCCCTCCGCAGCCAGCCGCTCGCCATGGCCGGCGGCCACGGCTGCCGCCTCGCGGAAGGTGGCCGCGATTGTCTTGGTGTTCGCCGCAGCATTCTCACGCCACTTGTTGATCCCGAACTCCGCGGAATCGATGCGGATCACGCCATACTTCCGCACGCCGTGCTCATTGAAGATTCTCGCAATCCGGCAGGCCTTGCGGACCGCGTCGATGAACTTTGCCCGCTGCACCGGGCTCCCCATGGCCGTGTCACCAACGGTGCCCGGCCAGATCGGGGCCACCAGCGACCCCACGGCAAAGCCGTAGGAGGCGATCTTGTCGGCGATCCGACGGATCTCATCATCGGAGGCGTCAGGGTCGGTGTGGGGGAGGAAGAGGAAGTAGTCGATACCGTCGAACTTCTGCCCGTTGACGCTCGCCGCCGCTGTCAACTGGAGCATCGTGTCGAGGCTGATCGCCGGCTCCTGCCCCTCGCCATCCCCCTTGCCGACGAGGCCAGGCCACATGGCGTTATGAAGCTTGGGGGCGGAGTGCGCGGACATGGACTGGGCCTTTCGAAAGGGGGTCGGGTGGAGGACTGTCTCACAAGCCGGATTGACCGGCGATTCACCGGCTCATCGGCATCAACGGCCGGTTCATTTCTTCCGGCCGCTGGCTGGGAGATCAGCATGGACATCAGGGCCGAAGTATCGCAGGGCCACAAGCGGCCCCGGGCCGGTGTTGACCACCTCGTAGCCTGCCGTCGCGGCGTCGGCCGAGATGAACAGCTCGTCGGCGGTCATCTGGCCGAAGCGGATAAGGGTCGGCGTGGCGACGTCGTGGACACCCACCTTTCCCTCCCCCTGGACCGTGATCCAGCCGCTCGCTCCGGCATCCTTGACGGTGATCCGAGCCCCCGGTTCGAGCGTCAGCTCCTTAGCGCTGAACAACTGCCGGCCGTCGACCTGGCCGTAGACGATCCAGCGATCGTGGGCCCCGCCGTCGGAGCGCTTCGTGTCGAGGATCGGCTCGAGGTAGTTGGCTTCCTTGAAGTGGGTGTCGACATTCTTCTCCCAGTCGAGCTGCCCGATGATGAAGTCGAGATCGTGGTGCTTCTCCTTCGGCATGTCTTTGACGAGCAGGCTCCACGGCACCGCCCGCCCCTCGACGAGCGACTGGAACATCGCGAACACATCGCTCCCCCACTGCGGCTCGTAGGTCAACAGCGAGCCCGGGGCGTGGAGGACGCCCGGCGGAATCAGCCAGCCAGTGCCGCGCTTCAGTCGGTAGGCCTTGGCGAGATCGATGATCCCGTTGTCGCCGCGGTTCCAGTTCTCGAGGCAGCGGCGGACATCCTCCTTCGTGGTCCCCGGTTCGAGGCCCATGAAGGTGTAGGGGAAGTTGTTGTCGCAGTTGTTGTACTGCGGCGGGAAGTAGTAGCTCTCCGGCTTCCCTTCGTGGCCGACGAGCTTGGCGTCCTCGAAAGACTGGTGCATGTGATGGGGGATCGGCCCCATGTTGTCGAAGAACTTCGAGTACACCGGCCACTTCTGGTAGCGGTCCCAGATCCCCTTGCCGACGAGCTTCGCCTGCCCCTCGGTGACGGCGTCCCGCAGCAGGAAACGCTCCCCCTCGTAGACACACCACGACAGCCCCTCGTCGACGACGCGCCCCTCGTTGGCGGCTTCGGTCGTACTTGCAAACCAACGCTCGTCGATCCCGCCCCGGTCGAGGCCGTAGGCGTAGTAGTCGTCGGGGTGGAGGCGGATCCGCTTGCCGGGGTGGAGGAAGCTCCGCGGCACCCAGGTGGGGGAGAGCCGCAGCATGCCACGGCCGGCGTCCATCGCCTTGCCGAGGGCGGCGCCGACATTCTTGGCTGCGGGGAGATTGGCGGTCGAGGCAGCGGCCATGCGGGGTCTCTTTCGTCGGGGTCGCGGGGCTCTTGGTGGCGTCTTGAGGTGACTTGAGGGACGGAAAACCGGCCTGCCGCCGGCCCCTCCCAGACCGCAACGTTGTACGACTCCCAACGCAGAGCCGCAAGCATCCACCGGCCGCCGCTTGTCCCCGTCGGCTGACAGGCGATGATGACCTCTTTCTCCTTCTTCCCAACCGCTCCTTCCGGCCCCGGAGCCCCCGATGCCAGCCTTCCGATCGGCCCTCCGAGCCGCCCTGCTCGTCGCCACGCTCCTCCCGGTCTGCAGAGCCACTGCGGCCGACGACTTCCCCCACTTTCTCGTCCCCGGTGAGGAGCGGGCGCTGGCGCTCCTCGACGAGCTCCATGCCCATCATCACGGCCGGGCCACGAGCGACTGCACGCTCTGGGACGGCTGGCTCCCCCACGCCACGCTGTGGGCCGCCGAGCCGGCGCGGCAGCACTCCCTCGCCTCGTTCCTCCGCCGCCGGATCGACGACGAGGGCTACGTCGCCATGCAGCAGCATCGCGGCATGGCCCACTCCAACGGCTGGCCCTTCCCCGCCTGGCAGCAGAGCACCGGATCGGGCTGGCACTTCTCCGTCTCCGGCGACGAATGGGCGATCCAGCAGCTCGGGCTCAAGCCCCTCGTGCCCCCCGGCGGCTTCGCGATCATCGGCGCCGTGCCGCGGCCAGCCGCCGATCCTGTCCGCGGCATGCTGCTTGATGTCGAGGCCGACCGTGTCACGATCACCACGCCCCCGTTCCGCTGCGGCACGATCGTCGCGCCGTTTGCCCGCATCGAATGGGGGGCCGAGAAGCTTCCGGCCGGGGCCTCGGCCCGGCTCCGATGGCAGATCGAGGGGCAGGAGGGCTGGCAGCCGGCGGCGGGGGTGCCCCTTCCGCTCCCACCGGCCGACGGCACGCTTGTCTCCGTCGACCTCCCTCTTTATCGCCAGCCGGGCTACGGCGGCTTGCTGACGGGCTTTTTTGTCGAGCTCGACGGCGCCCGGGGGGCCACCGTGGCGCTCAAGTCGGTGATCACCGCCATCGACACGCGCCATCCGATCACCAATGCTCTTTTCATCCGCGGCTGTGCCGAGACGTTCGCCTGGACCGGCGACCTCGACTTCCTCCGCCGGTCGCTTTCACGGATGCGGCGCGCGGCGCGGTGGGCGCTGGCGGAGTTTGACGTCCTGCGTGAAAAGCACGTCGTCGTCCGGTGGGTGGGGCATGACGGCCGCACCGGCCTGGAGGTGAAGCCCGACGGCACGAAGCGGCTCCTCCCCGGCCTCGGTGTCGGCAACAACTACTGGGATCTCCTCCCCTTCGGCGGCCACGACAGCCTGGCGACGATCTACCTCGCCGATGCCCTCGCCCGCCTCGCCGATCTTGAAGCCGCCGTCGCCCGCCATCCCGAATGGATGATGCCGGCCGGGACGGATGCCACCCCCGCCGGCGGCGTCACCGCTGCGGCCTTCAGCCCCGATGAGCTGCAAAGCCTCGTCGCCGCGATCAAGGCCGACTTCCAGTCGCGCTTCTGGGATCCCGCCAAGGGCCGGTTTGTCGGCTGGATCGACGCCACCGGCAAGGCCCACGACTACGGCTTCACGTTTGTCAATCTCGAGGCGATTGCGTATGGCATGGCGTCGCCGGATCAGGCGAAGGAGATCCTCGCCTGGCTCGATGGGAAGCGCGAGATCGACGGCGACACGTCGCGCGGCGCCGACATCTACCACTGGCGCTTCGCCCCACGAGCGACGACGAAGCGCAACGTCGAGACCTATTGCTGGGTCTGGTCGGGGCCAGAATCGATCCCCTGGGGGGGCCAGGTGCAGGATGGCGGCGCGGTGCTCGGCTTCAGCTACCACGATCTTCTGGCGCGGCTGGCAACGCACGGGCCCGACGACGCCTGGCGGCGCTTGCAGGCGATCATCGATTGGTATGCGGAGGTGAAGGGGGAAGGGGGCTACCGAAAGTACTACGCCCCGGAGAAGGGGCGCGGCACGCTCCAGGGGGGCGGGCCACCGGGGGGCTTGGGGATCGACGAGGAGTTCATGGAAAGTGTCCTCGTGCCGCAGGTGATGCTCTACGGCTTCCTCGGCTTCGAGCCGACGGCCGAGGGCTGCCGGATCGCCCCGCAGCTCCCGTCGACCTGGCCGGAGCTGACCGTGACGGCGATCCGGATCCACGATTCCCAGGTCGACGTCACCGCCCGCCGTGACGGAAGCGTGACGGCCCGACGCCGAGCCGCGGGCACCAGTCCCCTGGCGATCGAGGCCGGCGGAGCCGCAGCCACCTTGCCGCCGGAGGCCGGCGCCGAGGTCACGCTGCCTGGTCGGTGACCGGGCCGGCGTCCAGTTGTACGGTAGCCCTACTCACCCGGAAAAAGCTCTTGAAGGCATGGTCCTGCCGGGTTGACCGTCAAGCCATCAAGCATCATGATGCATCAATGCGAACCACACTGACGCTCGACGATGCTCTCGTCGAAAGACTGCGATCGGATGCGGAGGCCTTGGGCAGGTCGATGAAGGACGTCGTCAACGAGGCCCTTCGCCTTGGGCTCGATGCCATCGAGTCTCGAGTCGCCGTTCCCTACCGCACCCAGCCCTCCGACCTGGGGTTGCGGACGGGCTTTAACTATGACGACATCGCCGAACTCCTCGCCCGAGCCGAGCGAGAGGATTTTGGATGAACCTGATCGATGCGAACCTGATTCTTTACGCTGAGGACAGGCTTTCGAGACACCACGATCAGGCCAAAGCTTGGTGGGATGCCCAACTCTCGGGGACCGTAGACGTCGGCCTCGCCTGGCAGGTGATCAACGGATTTTTGCGGATTTCCACGAACCCAAGAATCCTCACCAACCCGCTGTCGCGCGTCGAGGCGGTTACGCGGGTTGATCGTTGGCTCAAGCAGCCGTGCGTCCGCATTGTCCATGAAACACGCGATCACTGGAGTATTCTCTCCCGCCTCGTGAACGAGGCTTCGGCAGCCGCCAACCTGATCCCGGACGCCAACCTCGCAGCGATCGCCGTAGGGCACGGCTGCACGCTCTGTTCGAGCGACCGGGACTTCGGCCGATTTCCGTCGGTTGACTGGCACAACCCTCTGGCTGACGAATCCCGCTGATTCCCCCGCCGGTGTGTCGCGAAGCGTTTTCGCAACCACCGGCAGATTGGCCACGGGTGACGCTTGTGGGTCATCCATCCTGTGGGTTTCGCTTCGAATCCCCGGGTGATTTGTCAAATACCGCCACGAGCGCCGGCAGGCAGAACATGTCGCACAACAGCGCGATGCCGAGGGTAACAATACCGAGCGAGGCGAAGTCGCGGTGGTCGCGGCTGTCGCTGGCGAGAACTGCCGAGAATCCGGCCACGAGCACGATCGTCGTCATGATCATCCCGGTCCCCACCTCGGCGAACGCCTGACGGATCGCCTCGGTCTTCTCCAGCCCCTGATTGAGCTCGAAGCGATAGCGAGAGAGGAAGTGGATCGTATCGTCGACGGCGATCCCCAGGCAGATCGTCAGGGCACACACCGAAACGATGTCGAGCGGCTGCCCCGTCGCCACCATCCAGCCGGTGGCGGCGGCCAGCGGGAGCATGTTGGGGATGATCGCGATCAGCCCCAGCCGCAGCGACCGGAAGGCCACCATCATGACGACGAGAATCTCGATCGCGGCGGTGCCGAGGCTGCGGGCCAGGTCGACGACAACCTGATAGAGTTCGCGCCACCGCACGATCGGCTCGCCCGAGAGCGAAAGCTCGAAGCCGGGATGCGCTTCCTTGATCCGCTGCAGGGCCCCGTCGACCCGTTCGAACGTCGGCTTGCAGGCGACCGTGCCCCGGTCGGGAACGCGGAAGGTCACCCGCGCCGTCCGCTTGACCGGATCGTAGAGGCTCTCCTTGAGCGGCGGCGGCAGGAGATCGAGGAGATCCATCCGATCGCGGGCCGGCCCCTCCCCGGGAAGGGCGTCGATGAGCCGGCAGACGGAGAGCGGGTGGCCGAGGAGCGATTCGGCGGCGATCACGCCATCGACCTCGCCAAGGACATCGGCGATCTCCTCCGGGGTCTTCCCGTCGGTCCACTCAAGATCGGCCGAGCAGACGTCGAGCCCCCCCATCGCCTTGTCGAGGGGGTCGAGGGCGCGCTGCGCAGCGCTCCCGGGGGGGAGAATGTTCGCCTTGCGGTCATCCGGCTCAAGCCGCAGCGCCACGAATCCGAGCACCACAAACAGCCCGATCGTCAGGGCGCAGGTGATCCGGGCGTGGCGAAGGGTGAAGTCGATGCCGCGGGCGATGTGGTGGAGTTGGCCGCCGATCACTTCCCGGCCGGCGCCGCGGGCGAGAACGCGGCTCCAGGGGGTAACGCAGCACAGCGGCAGCACCGTCAGCACCGCCACCCACGTGCAGGCGACGCCGATCACGCACGACCAGCCGAAGTCGCGGACCACCTCATGGCGCGCCAGCGACAGCGACGCCATTCCGATCGCGGTCGTGATCATCGTTAGGAAACAGGCCACGCCGACGGTCCCCAGTGCCCGCCGGCAGGCCTCGCGCGGCGTCAGCCCGGCGGCGAGCCCACGGCGGATGTCGACCATCATGTGGACCGAATCGGCGAAGCCGACGAGGCTCAGCAGCACCGGGAGGATGACGTGGCTGAAGGGGTTGTCTTGGAGGCCGATCGCGCGGACAAGCCCGAGCGTCCAAAAGACACCCAAGCTCGGCGCCGCAGCGGTCACGAAGACGACCGAGAGCCCCCGGAAGAGGACGGCGGAGAGGGCGAGAATCAGGCCGTAGCCGACAAACTGGAAGAGCCGTTCGTTGGCGTCGCGGTTGCGCACCCATTCCAGCCGGATCGGCACCGGGCCGGTGAGAGCGACCGAGATCGGCACCTCTGGATGCTCGGCCGCCGCGGCCTCGGCCGTCTCCACGAGGGCTTCGGTGACGTCAGCCTCGTCCTGCACCAGCGCCCAGTCGTAGGTGATCAAAAGGAGGAGCGTCTGGGCGTCGGGGGAGAGGAGCTGCCCGACAACGAGCGGATGGTTGAGGGCCTTGGTTCGCGCCACCTCAAAGCGCTTCGGTGAAGCAGGACCGCGCGGGAGGATCGGCTCGTCGAGGCCAAAGATGTTGAGCGGCGGCGCCCGATCGAGCCAGGTGATCCCGGCCACCGCGTCGAGGCTTTCCAAGCGCTCGACGACATGCCGCAGGGCGACGGTCCCTTCGCGGGTGAACACCTGCGGGCATTCCACCACCATGATCGCGTCGGCCCGGCCGAGGGCCGAGCCTCGGCCGCGGCCTGCGCGCCTCGGACGCGCCCGGGAGACCTCGGCGCGCGGGGCCTGCGCCGGCCCCCCTGCGGCAGCGGCAGGCCGGTCCTTGGCGGCGCCCTCGTTCTCTTTCGCCTGCCACCACGTGCCCTTCCAGACCGCTTCGGCGAAGCCCGGATCGCGGTAGCCGGCGCCGGCCAATGCCGAGAGCCCGAGGGCGAAGAGGAGGCAGAGCCAGGGATGATCGATGACGGCTGCGAACGCCCGCGCGGTGGCCGAGAGCCTCGGCGGGGAGGGAGCGGCCGATGTCACGCCGGGCCCATGACCCGACGGCGCGGGATCAGGGGTCAACGGCGCCCCCGCATGGCGCGGAGCGCCTCGTCGCGGGTGATTTGGCCATCACCGTCGGCATCGAGGATCGAGAAGGAATAGTCGCGGACGATTCGGCTGGCCTCGGTGCGAACGACCATGCCGTCATGATTGGCGTCAAACCGGGCCAGGAACGAATCAGCCCGGGCCGCAGCGACGCTGTCCTCCGGCTCCGCGCCAGTCGCAGCCACGGCCGGTGCCGCTTCCTCAGGCGCCACCAGCGGCTTGGCGACCTCCACGAAGGCCAGTGCCATCTCTTCCCAGGTCTGCTCCCCCCACATCACCGTCTCGGCGGGATCGGGGTTGGTCGGATTGGCGGCGGAGTTGTCGAAGCGGGCGACGATCTCGAGGGCATCGACTCCATCGAGCGGGAGCGGCTCGGAAAACTCATACGTATGCTGCCAGTTGAAGTCGTAGTGTGGCACGACCAGCAGCGTCTCCGTCTCGCTTCCCCGCCGCGCCCGCACCTCAAATGCCTTGCCACGGAGATGCATGTGGGGCGAGACCGTGAGGAGCGTGCTCCCCTTGGAAAAGCCCTTCAGTTCGGCGCGGACCTCATGGTTGGCGGCGTGCGGGGGAATCTCGAAATCCTGATCGATCGCAGCGAGCGTCACGACCTCGTGGGTCACCTCCTCGCGCGGCATCGTCACGACGCCGACGCTCGTCAGATCCTCTCGCTCGCGGCCATCGGGGGTGTAGTGCATCTGGAAGACGAACTTCGACCGGGCGGGGATCCGCCGGGCATGCCCCGGAGGAAAGGCGGTGGCCCGCTGGCCAGGGACGTAGGCGGTGACGAAGCTCATCCCCCGGAAGTCGGAGAGACTCTCGGGGCGGACGAAGACGATCCCATGGTGGACGACCGACGGCGCTCCAGGCACACACTGGGCCGCCGACACCCAGGTCTCGTCCTCGAAGTGCGGGTCGGCGACGAAATATTGGTAGTCGACGGTCCCCGACGCCGGCACGGGGTAGGGCCGGCGCCCGAGCGGCACAATTCTGTCAGGGGCCCGCGGCAGGCGCCAGCCCTCGACCAGCGCCGGCGCCGGCGGGCTCTCGGTTGGATCGCCAGCCGGCATCCCCGCCTCGAGCCACGTTCGAAACAGCGCCGTAGCCTCGGCCGGGAGCTGGCGGGCGTTCTTGAAGCTGCCGTGCTCCGGAGCGGCGTGCCAGGGGGGCATCCGCTGCTGCTCCATCGTCTCGAGCATCATCGCGGCCCAGCCGCGCACTTCGTCGAGCGTCGTCACGTCGAAGGGGCCGATCTCGCCAGCCCGGTGACATTCGAGGCAATGCGTCTGAAGGAGGGGGACGATGTCGCGGTGGAAGGTCGGGGCGGCCTCGGCAACGCTGTCGCTATCGAGATCGAACGTGATCAGGCAGCCGACCGGTTCGGTCCGCGGCATGGCCACGGAGCGCCCGGCAAGGAGATCGTCGAGCGCGGCGGTGAGCTCGTGGGTCGTCGCGGCAGCGCGGGCGACGCCGGGGGCGAATTGATCATCGACCCGACCGGCGTAGGCGACATTTCCGAGCTGATCGATCACCACCACCCCGCCGGTGCGGGTAGCGCCGAGCGCCCGGGCGATCCGCTGCCGGGGATCCATCACGAGCGGGAACGTCACCCCCATCTCCCGGGCCGCCGCTGAAAACTCCGCGGCCGAATCCTGCCGGTTGGCATCGACGCCGATCACGCGCACGCCCCGATCGGCGTAGTCGGCGGCGATCGCCTCGAGGCGGCCGGCGTACTGCCGGGCCACCGGGCAACCGGCGCCGAGAAAGGCGATCACATGGCAGCGGGCTGACGTCTCAAACTCGATCGCGCTGCCATCGAGGGCCTCGAAGGGAAAGGCCTCTGCAGCGCTGATCGCTTTGGCAGGGATCTCGGCTGCCGGCATCTCGGGCAAGCCCGCGAGGCAGGCGATGGCCAGAGCGACCATGCCCGCGAGGAGAGAGCGGTGGGCTTGATGACGGGCAACGCCGCGCTCAAGGGCAAACAGCATGATGCGATTCCGGGGCATTGAACTGGCGGGACCGGGGATTAACCCGATTCTAGCCCCCCTACCGGAATCGACGTATGTGGATCTCCCGCCCCCTCGCCGGCGCCTTCAATGCCCCCCGAAATAGCCGCAGGCCAGAGGGGCGATCTGCCCAGCGCCCGAGCGTCTGACCGCGGCAATCCTAGCCACAAAGACTGTTCTTTTGTACATTCTTAAGCCAAGCCCGCTGGGTCCATTTCCCCCTCCGGCTACACTCGGGGAATGGCCGAATCCCCCCCCACGAAGCCCACGAAATCAGATCCGAGCCCAGGCAGCGAGCTGTCTGGAAAGCCGAGCGTGGTCGCGTTCGGGTTTGACGTTCTCGACCGGATCGAACTGGCGATCGCCATGGTGAAGGAACGACTCCGCCGCGCGGTCACGGCGCTCGAGGCCCGGGGGATCCCCCACGCGGTTGTCGGCGGTCATGCCGTGGCGGCCTGGGTGGCCCGCATCGATCCGGCGGCGGTGCGAACCACGGTCGACGTCGATCTCCTCGTCGCCCGGGCCGACTTCGACGCCGTCAAAGCCGCCCTCGAGTCGGTCGGCTTCAT
>CAMBFA010000032.1 GCA_945865325.1 Candidatus Kuenenia stuttgartensis | reverse complement strand
CTCGTGCCCACGATCGGCGGCCCGAGCGTCCGGCCGTGGATGCCTGAAGGCGTGTGGGACGAGACGAGCAAGTATGGCAATCTGCGGGGCTATGTTGCCGACGCCGGCCCGGGGCGATTCCGGCGCAGCATGTACACGATCTGGAAGCGGACGGCCGGGCCGCCGACGATGCTCCTCTTCGACGCCCCCAATCGCGAGACCTGCACCGTGAAGCGCTCGCGAACCAACACGCCGCTGCAGAGCCTGGCGCTGCTCAACGAGACGACCTTCCTCGAAGCGGCCCAGGGGCTCGCTCGGCGGATGGTGGCCGAGGGGGGCACCGATCCCGCGGCCCGGATCGGCCGCGGCTACTCGCTCGCGCTCGGGCGAGCACCCGACGGGCCCGAGCTCGACACGCTCCTGGCCGGCTTGGCCGCCGATCGTGGTGCGTTTGCAGCCGACGCGACATCGGCCGAGGCGTTCATCGTTGCCGGTGCTGCCGGCAGGCCGGTGGCGGAAGCGACGGCGGGCCTGGCGGCCGACGAGTTTGCCGCCTGGTGCCTCGTGGCCAACGTGATCCTGAACCTCGATGAATTCGTGATGCGGGAGTGAATCGATGGACCGTCTCATGAATCGCTTCCACCTCCAGGACGCACTCAACCGCCGCGTCTTCCTCGGCGGTGCCGCTGGCACCCTGGCTGCGGCCGTCGCCGGGCTCACTCCGCAGGCGTCGGCCGTGGCGGCACTGCCGGGAATCCCCCATCACGCGCCGAAGGCGAAGCGGATCATCTATCTCTTCCAGTCAGGCGCGCCCTCGCAGATGGATCTCTTCGATCCCAAGCCGGCGCTGGCCGCGCGGCGCGGGGAGGAGCTGCCCGAATCGATCCGTCAGGGGCAGCGGCTGACGACGATGACCAGCGGCCAATCGAGCTTCCCGGTGGCGCCGTCGATCTTCCCCTTCGCCCAACATGGCAAAAGCGGGATGTGGTTCAGCGATCTGATTCCGGGGATCGCTTCGAAGGCCGATCAGTGGTGCATGATCCGTTCGATGCACACCGAGGCGATCAACCACGATCCGGCGATCACCTTCTTCCAGACCGGCAGCCAGTTGGCTGGCCGGCCGAGCATCGGCTCCTGGGCGAGCTACGGACTGGGGAGCGAGAACGCCGATCTCCCCGCCTATCTCGTCCTCACGAGCTTCGGTAGCGGCCGCCCGGACGACCAGCCCCTCTACGACCGGCTGTGGGGAACGGGTTTTTTGCCGACGGAGCATCAGGGGGTGCGGTTCCGCAACAGCGGCGCCCCGGTTCTGTATCTTTCCGATCCGCCGGGGATCGCCCGGCAGACGCGCCGGGCAACGCTCGACCGGATCGCGGCGATCAATGGCCGCCGCGCTGAGCTCGTCGGCGATCCCGACATCGCCGCCCGGACGAGCCAGTATGAGATGGCCTTCCGGATGCAGACGAGCGTGCCCGATCTCGTGCGTATCAGCGACGAGCCGAAGCATGTGCTCGAGGCCTACGGGCCCGACGTCGAGCGCCCCGGGAGCTATGCCTACAACTGCCTCCTCGCCCGGCGCCTCTCGGAGCGTGGCGTGCGCTTCGTGCAGCTGTTTCACATGGGGTGGGATCATCATGGCGGCCTCCCCGACGCGATCCGCGGGCAGTGCCGCGACACCGACCGGGCAACCGCGGCGCTGCTTGCCGACCTCTCCGCCCGCGGCCTCCTCGACGAGACGCTCATCGTCTGGGGGGGAGAGTTCGGCCGGACGATCTATTCGCAGGGGGGGATCAGCGATACGAGCTACGGCCGCGACCACCATCCGCGCTGCTTCACGACGCTCCTGGCCGGCGCCGGGATCAAGGGGGGGCTCACGTGGGGAGCGACCGACGACTACTGCTACAACGTGACGACGCCCGAGGAACATGTCCACGTCCATGATCTCAACGCCACGATCCTTTATCTATTGGGGATCGATCATCTCCGCCTCACCTATCCCTATCAGGGGCGTGACTTCCGCCTCACCGACATCCACGGCGAGGTCGTGAAGGGAATTCTGGCGTGAGGTCTTCTCTATCCGCCCCGCGTCTGGCATGAGCGCCGCAGACTGACGGGGATTGGGGGGCCCTGCGAAGGGCATCGCACGGCTGCGGAGGAGACTCGCTCTCCGGAATTAGGCGAGGGGATTCTGCCACTCGAGCCCGGGAAAGCGGGCGAAGTCGCCGTCGGTCGAGCAGAGCACACAGCCATGCTCGATGGCCAGCGCCGCTCCGCGGATCATGGTCAGCTCCGCCCTTCGCTGTCGAGCAGTGACAACAGTTCCTGCACGTTGTCGATCTGTATTCCCGATCGGAGCGCCAGCGGCCGTGGCTCTGTGACGTAGGGCTTCCGCGGCTCTGGCACCGCCAAGGCCTTCAGGCCCCTTCGCAGCGCCTCGTTGACGATCGCGCGGAACGGTTTCTGCGCGCGCGTCGCCAGAGCCCGAGCCTCGTCGAGGACGTCATCGTCGATGGAGAGGGTCGTTCTCATTGACATCATCGTAGCACCGGTTGCGGTATTCTGGCACCGCTACGGAACCTGTCCAGAAAGAGACGCCAACGGGTCCCGTTTCCGTGAGCTAATCCCTCGGTGCCGGCCGATTCTCGCTCGGTTTCGAGCGTGTCAGGGGTGACGGGTAAGGGGTGACCTTCCGCCGCTAGACTGGCTTGCCCAGAGCCCGAGGAGACGTTGATGAATCATGGCAGCAGCCCCGCCCCCCACCACTCCCATGGGGCCGGCGGCCGGGGCGATCTCCTCCATCTGGCGTTCCTCGCGCTTGGCGTCGTCTTCGGCGACATCGGCACCAGCCCCCTCTACACGCTCAAAGAGTGCCTCCATGTCGCCGCCGCCCACGGCGAGACGGTCGACCGCACCGATCTGTTCGGCATCCTCTCGCTCATGTTCTGGGCGCTGATCCTGGTCGTCACAGTGAAGTATGTCGTCTTCGTGATGCGGGCCGACCATGGCGGGGAAGGGGGGATCCTGGCGCTTTTGGCCCTCGTCCCCGATCGCTACCGCCACTCCGCCCACGGGATCGGCGGTGTCTCCGGGATGACGCTCCTAGCCGTCGTCGGCGCATCGCTCCTCTATGGCGATGGCGTGATCACGCCGGCGATCTCCGTGCTCTCGGCCGTCGAGGGGCTCGCCGTCGCCAGCCCCGCGCTCAAGAGCTTCGTCGTCCCGATTACCTGCCTGATCCTCATCGGCCTGTTCGCGATCCAATCGCGTGGCACCGGCGATGTCGGCAAGTTGTTTGGCCCGGTGATGCTCGTCTGGTTCACGACGCTCGCGCTGCTGGGACTACGGCAGATCGTGCTGGAGCCGGAGGTCATCGGGGCCCTCTCCCCCTGGTGGGGCATCGAGTTCTTTCTGCGGCACGGCTTCCGCGGGATCCACATCCTCGGATCGGTTGTCCTTGTCGTCACCGGTGGCGAGGCCCTCTACGCCGACATGGGCCACTTCGGGCTCAAGCCGATCCGCCTCGCCTGGAGCGTGCTCGTCTTGCCGGCGCTTGTCCTTGCCTATCTCGGGCAGGGAGCGCTCATTCTCCGCGATCCCACGGCTGCCGCCGAGCCCTTTTTCCGGATGGTGCCCCCCGGGGCGGCCACGTGGGCGCTGGTCATCCTCTCGAGCCTCGCCACAGTGATCGCTTCGCAGGCGCTGATCTCCGGCGCGTTTTCGCTGACGCGGCAGGCGATGCTCCAGGGCTTCCTCCCCCGGATGACGATCCGCCACACCGCCCGCGACAACGAAGGGCAGATCTACATCCCCGAGGTCAACGCGCTGTTGGCCATCGGCTGCCTGGCGCTTGTGCTCACCTTCCGCGAGAGTGTCCGGCTCGCTGCGGCCTACGGGATCGCCGTCACCGGTACGATGGCCGTGACCTCGGTCCTCTATTACCTCGTCGTCCGCTACCACTGGGGCTGGTCGAAGTGGCCGAGCCTCGGGCTGCTCGCCTTCTTCCTTGCCCTCGACATCCCCTTCCTGGCCGCCAACCTCTTCAAGTTCTTCGACGGCGGCTACGTGCCGATGCTCATCGGCGCGGTGCTGATTGCCGGCATGCTCATCTGGAGCCATGGGCGGACGGCAGTCATCGATCGCTACTCCCGGCAATTCGGCCCGTGGGAAGAGGAATGGCCGGTACTCAAAGGCCACGTGGCCTCGCGCGTGCCGGGAGGGGCCGTGTTCCTGGCGCCGAGTGTCGACCACGTTCCCCCTGTCCTCGTCCACCATGTCGAGCTCACCCGGGCTCTCCAGGAGACCGTGGTGCTGCTCACCGTCATCGACATGCCGGTGCCCGAGGTCAAGGATGAGGAGCGATCGAAGGTCGAGCCCCTCACCGATGGCTTCTGGAGGATCACGATCTGGTTCGGCTACATGGAGCAGCCGCTCCTGATCCCCCTCCTTCGCCGGCTCGCCACGGAGCACCGAATGCCTTTTGACGTCGACACTGCCACGTTCTTCATCGGCCATTCGACGATCATCGCCGACGAGGGAGGGCGGCTGACCCACATCCCCGAGGTGATCTTCGCCTACCTCAAGCGAAATGCCGTCCAGGAGGAACGCCGCTACCAGGTGCCGGCCGACCAAGTGATGGAGATCGGCGAGCAGATTTCGCTGTAACGCACGCTCCTGTCCCGCATGGCTCCGCGGGGCGTGGCAACGTAAACTTTGCTTTGGAGCCTTCCCATGCGAAATACTTCAGCAGCATCGTTCCGACGCACCCGTATGGCGTGGGCCGCGGTGGCGATGATCGCGCACGTTGCGGCAGTTGGAGCGGCTCGCGGCGATGAGGCCGAGTCGGCCGAGGCACGTGCCGCCGATCAGGCGTTTTTCGAGTCGCGCATCCGCCCGCTCCTCCACGACCATTGCCTGGAGTGCCATGCCGAGGGGGCCGAGGGGGGATTGCGGCTCGACTCGCTCGCCGCGCTGCTGGCCGGGGGAGATTCGGGGCCGGCGGCAGTTCCCGGCCAACCCAATGGAAGCCTGCTGCTGAAGGCGGTCCATTACGGCGACCCCGCCCTCCAGATGCCCCCCGCTGGCCGGCTCGCGCCAGCGCAGATCGAGTTGCTCGAGGAGTGGGTGCGGCGTGGGCTCCCCTGGCCCGGCGCGGAGGGAGAGCCTGTGGCTGCCGTCCGTCGGGCAGGGTTCACGATCAGCGCGGAAGACCGGGCTCGCTGGGCCTATGGGCCGGTCGTCAGGCCCGCCGTGCCGATCGCCGGAGAGGGAGCCGATCAGGGAATCGGAGCTATCGACGCCATCTTGAGGGCCCGGATGGCGACGGTGGGCATCCATCCTAATCCCCCCGCGACGCCGCGCGAGCAGGTGCGGCGGGTGTGGTTCGACACCGTCGGTCTGCCGCCGCCACTGGAAGTGGTGGAGGCGTTCGAAAGCGACGCTTCAGACGCCGCCTGGGAGGCGCTTGTCGAGAAGCTCCTGGCGATGCCCGCCTACGGCGAGCGACAGGCGCGGCACTGGCTCGATGTCGTCCGCTATGCCCAGACCAACGGCTATGAACGTGACGACGAGAAGCCCTACGCTTGGCGCTACCGGGATTGGGTGATCGGCGCGATCAACGACGACATGCCCTTCGACCGCTTCATCCGCGAGCAGATCGCCGGCGATCTCCTCGAGCCGCGCACCGACTCCGCCGTCATTGCCTCGGGCTTTTGGCATCTGGGGACTTGGGATGACGAGCCAGACGACATCCGCCTCGCCCGCTACGACGAGCTCGACGACGCCCTCTCCACGATCGGTCAGGCGTTTCTCGGCACGACGCTCGGCTGTGCCCGCTGCCACGACCACAAGTTCGATCCGTTCTCACAGGCCGACTACTACAGCCTCATCGGCATGATTCGGGGCGTGCGGCGCTACGAGCGGGCGCTGCTCCCCCCGAAGCCAGACGCGGCGATGTTCCTGCCGATCGCCGCCGGGGAGGAGTGGGCGCTGTCGGCCCGCGAGGCCGATGCGCCGACGGAGCCCTGCCACGTTCTGATTCGCGGCAATCCCGCCACGCCAGGCGCCGTTGTCGCTCCCGGCCTCCCGGAGCTGTTTCGCAGCGAAGAAGCGATTCCCTCGGGCCTCGAAGGGCGGCGGGCGCTGGCCGAATGGATCGCAAGCCCCGCCAATCCGCTCACGGCGCGCGTCGCCGCCAACCGCGTCTGGCAGCATAGCTTCGGTCGCGCTCTCGTCGCCACGCCCAACGACTTCGGCGCCGCCGGCCTCGCGGCGAGCCATCCTGAATTGCTTGATTGGCTCGCGGCAGAGCTTGTCGACTCGGGCTGGAGCCTGAAAAACCTCCACCGCACGATCCTCCGGTCGCGGGCCTACCGGATGTCTTCGCGGGCCGATCGGCCGGAGTGCCTCGCGGCGGACGAGCCGAACTCGCTCTTTTGGCGACAGAATCGGCGCCGGCTCGAAGCGGAGGTCATCCGCGATGCCTTTCTGGCCGCGTCGGAGTCGATCAATCCGGCGGTCGGCGGGCGTGGCTTCTTCATGCAGGTCGGCCCCGATTCGCTCGCTGGCCAGTCGCGGCCCGGTCTCGGCTGGGAGATCTCACATCCGCGCGAGCAGGATCGCCGCACCATCTACGGCTTCGTCAAGCGCACGCTCCTCGTGCCGGAGCTGGAAGCCCTCGACTACACCAATACCACCAGCCCCGTCGGCGAGCGCGTTATCACCACCGTCGCCCCCCAGGCTCTCCTCATGGTCAACGGCGACTTCGCCCGCCTCCGCGCCCGGGCCCTCGCCGAGCGCGTCGCGGTGGAGACCGGCCCGAGCCCGCCCGAGGGGGAAGACGGGGCGTTTGTCCGCCGCCTCTTCGAGCGGGCGCTATCACGCGGCCCGTCTTCGGAGGAGGCTGCGGTCGCCCGGGGCTATCTCGACCGGCAGACATCGACTTGGGCCTCCCATGCCGACGCGATCGTGCTGCGGCCCCTCGTTCCCTGCGCCCTCCAGGAGGGCTACCGGAGGATTCTCCGACCGGAGCAGATCCTCGAGGTCGGCCCGGCGGAGGGATGGAGCGTGGGTGGGGGCGTGTGGGGGGGAAGTTACGAGGGGATCGTCAACGCCGACCCGGCCGCGGGTCCGTTTACGCTGTTTGGTGGCGAGCCGTCGACCGTGCCGCCAGCCGGATTCGCCCCTGGAATGGCGTTTCGTGATGGCGTCATCGAGGCCGAGGTGTTTGTGCGCGACGCGGCTGACGTCGTCGCGCTGGTGTTCGCCGGCGTCCCCTCCGGCGAGCCGGCAGCACAGCGCTCCACCGGCTACGAACTGGTCCTTGTGCCCGAGGAGGGCATCGTCGAACTGCGGCGGGTCAATCCCGATGGCGTGAAGGTCCTCGCGTCGGTGAAGGCGCCGCTGCGGACCGATGCCTGGAGCCGGCTGCGGCTCGAGCGCCGCGGGGGGCAGCTGGCGGGGTGGCTGGCCGACGGAACGTCGCCGCTGCCGACGGTGCCGTTGCTTGAGGCTCTCGATCCAGAGCCGCTCGATCGTCCGGGGCAGGCCGGCTTGAGAACGCTCGGGGCCGGTACGATCGCCCGCCGGTTCTTCATCCATCCCGCCGGTGGCGAACCGTTCCGTGTCGATCCAGCCGTGCCTCCGAGCCGCGACGAGGCCCGGGCTCGCGCCCGCCGCGATCTCGCCCTTCTCGTTTTGAATCTCAACGAGTTTGTCACCGTCGACTGAAGCGGAGTCTTTCGCCGATGGCTGATCGCATGCTCCCATTCTCCCGCACCGGGCTCCGCCGCCGGTCCCTCCTCGAGGCCGGCGCCGGCTTCACTGGCCTCGCCCTCACGGGACTCCTCGAGAAGGATGGTTTTTTCGCGTCGGCCGCCGGCCCTGCCGACAGTCGGCCGCTCGCGCCGAAGCCGGCCCACCGCAAGGGGGCCAAAGCCTGCATTTTTCTCTACATGTATGGCGGTCCGTCGCAGATGGATCTGTTCGACTACAAGCCTGAGCTTCAGAAGCGCGACGGGCAGGAGATCGAGCTCGAGATCCGCCGCCGCTCACTCCAGAAGCAGACGCTCCTCGGCTCGAAGCGGACCTTCCGCCAGCACGGTCAGTCGGGCCTGTGGATCTCCGACGCGCTGCCCAAGCTCGCAGCGCATGCCGATGAGCTGGCCGTCGTGAAGAGCCTGTGGGCCGATTCCTTCGCCCACGGCTCGGCGAATCTGCAGATGAACACCGGGAGGATTCTCCAGGGACATCCGGCGCTGGGGAGCTGGCTCTCCTACGGCCTGGGGAGCGAGAACGACAATCTTCCCGGTTTTGTTGTCATGCTCGATCCGCGCGGCGGGCCGATCCCCGGCGCCGCCAACTGGGCGGCCGGGTACATGCCCTCGGCCTATCAGGGAACGGTGTTTCGCTCGGCCGGCGAGGCGATCCCGGCCCTCGATCCGCCGGCCGGGGTGACACGGGGGATGCAGCGCGACGGCGTCGACACGCTCGCCGCGCTCAACCGGATCCACGCCGACGCCCGCACCGCCACCGGCGATCTCGAGGCCCGGGTGGCCGCCTACGAACTCGGCTTTCAGCTCCAGGCGAGCGGCCCGGAGCTCCTCGATCTCTCCGACGAGAGCCCGGCGACACTCGCCGCCTACGGGCTGTTCGAGAAGAAGGGGGCCCATCCGCTCTCGCTCGGCCCCGCCCCGTTCGGGCGCCAGTGCCTCGTCGCTCGCCGGCTCGTCGAGCGCGGTGTCCGCTTCGTGCAGATCTACTCTGGCGGCGGGCACCAGCAGCAGAATTGGGATGCCCACAACGGCGTCGAGGAGAATCTCGCCATCCACGCTCCGGAGATCGACCAACCGATCGCGGCCCTGCTTGCCGACCTCAAGGCCCGCGGGCTCCTGGACGACACGCTCATCGTCTGGGGGGGGGAGTTCGGCCGCCAGCCGGTGGGGCAGGGGGCCAACGGTGGCCGCGACCACAACCCGAAGGGCTTCAGCTATTTCCTTGCTGGCGGCGGCGTGAAGGGGGGAACGAGCTACGGCGAGACTGACGACCTCGGCCATGAAGCCGTCGTCGATCGCCACCACGTCCGCGATCTCCACGCCACGATCCTCCATCTGATGGGGCTCGATCCCGAGCGGCTCACCTACTTCTACGGCGGGCTCGACCAGAAGCTGACCGGCGTCCAACCAGCCCGACCGATCCAGGGAATCCTTGCATGACTCCGCTGCCATCCTCGCCTCCGCTGCCGAGTCCGCCTCCGCTGCCTGGCCGCCGTCTCCGCGTCGGCTGCGGCGAGTGGGGCTTCCGCGCGCTGCCGATGGCCGATCACTTCCGGATTGCCGAGGAGATCGGATTCCGTGAGCTCGAGTTTGGAATCGGCGGCGGCCAGCCGGGCCGCCTACCAGAAGCCCCCTCCGCGGCCGATATCGCCGCGTTGAAGGTTCTCGCCACCGACAGCGGCATCGCGACCCCCGGCTGCTGCATCGAGAACGACTTCTCAGCCGGCGGTCCCGAAGAGTTGGCTTCGGCGGTCGTCAAAGCGATCCGCCAGTCGCGGGCGGCAGCCGAGTGTGGCGCCAGGCAGGTCCGATATTTCGCCGCTTTCACCCCCTGGGCTGTCATGGACGACGCCCGCTATGCCCGGATGGTCGACGCGCTGGTGGCCTGCGATCGGGAGCTCGAGCGCCTCGGGCTTTCGATGGCGATCGAGACCCACGGCGCGATCAGCCACGGCTCCGACGGCTCCGCCCTCCACACCCACACCGTCACGACCCACCCCGCCGGGCTCCGCCGGCTTCTCGCCGATCTTCCGGCCAGGATCGGCTTCAACTTCGACCCCGGCAATCTCCGCGCGGCCGATCCGGCCGACCGTTCCTGTGCCGTCGATCTCCTCCGTGGCCGGATCACCTACTGCCATCTGAAGGACTGGGCGCGGGACGGCGAGGGCTGGCGGGCCGCCGCCGTCGGCGACGTCGCCGGCGGCATCGACTGGGCTGATCTCCTTCCCCGCACCGGCTACGCCGGCACTTTCCTTATTGAATACGAACCGCTCCACGACACCCGCGACGGCATCCGCCGCAGTCTGGCGGCGCTCCAAGCGGCGGGGTTTGAGTTGGAGTATTGATCGGATCACCATCCATGGATGCTGTCGAGGAAAACTCCATGCTGCGATCGGCCCGGCTTTCGTTGCTCCTGTCGTCGCTGGTCGCCGGAGTGACAGTGCCACAGTCCGGGGCAGGCCGGCCCGTTTAACCTTCTCCCCTCCGACAACGCGGTCGATGCAATGACGGACCGATCGTGCACCCCATCGAATGTCCCGCGACCTGTCGGCTCCAGAGCGACTGGGCCGTCTCCCGGAGAGGCTCCTGTGGCAAAGCATCGCATCTTCACGACGGCCTTCGCGAGCGTCTATCCGTGCTATGTCGCGAAGGCGGAGAAGAAGCGGCGCACGAAGGACGAAGTCGATGAGATCATCCGCTGGCTCACCGGCTACACCCGCCGGCAATTCGAGTCGGCCTTGAAGAAGAAGACCGACTTCGAGACCTTCTTTGCCGAGGCGCCGCGGATGAATCCGCTGCGGACCCTGATCACGGGAACGGTCTGTGGAATCCGCGTCGAGGAGATCGAAGAGCTTTCGATGCGGGAGATCCGCTATCTCGACAAACTCGTCGACGAACTTGCGGAGGGGAAGGCGATGGAGAAGATCCTCCGGAAGCCGCCGGAGGCGTGATGGCGCGACGGATGATCTCTTGCTGTCCCTGTTGCTTTGTCTCTGGCCTGTGGGTGGTCCGTCGGGGGGGCGGGGCTCTTACTTACCCTTCTTTCCCTTCGCGGTCTTCTTTGCGTCGCCCTTCGCGGGCTTCGCCTTCGGCTCGTCGTCCTCGTCGTTGGCCCCCTCCTCGGCGGCTTCCCCTTCGACGGTGGCGATCTTCCCGCGCTTGCCCCTCGTCGGCGGCTTCCGGCCGGCGGAGATGTCGTCGTCGACCAAATCGGCGGCGGCCTGGGTGAGGCCGACCTCGCCCCGCGCGACGATGATGCAGTGCTTGCCGAGATCGAGCTCCTCCTCCTCCTCTTCCCCGATCGGGCGGCCCCGGTCGTCGTAGCGGATGTCGGCCTGCGCGGTCTTCTTCTTGGCCAGCGCCAGGAGATCCTCGTAGAGCTTCTTGGCGTCGGTGCCGTTGATCGTCGAGACAGCCTGGGCCACCTCGCCGAGGTAGCGAAGAAAGATGGTGCGGCGCTGTCCTTCCTGGGCGACGCGGAGGCGGCGCCGCAAGTACATGCCGAGGTTGCGCCCCACGGCCTGGAGGGCGAGACGGATCTCCTTCTGGATTTCCGGGTAGGAGGCGATTGCCTCCTTCGATTCACTCGTAAACGGCACCCACACGCTCGCCATATGAACCATCACCGTCACCGGCCCCGAGGGGAGGCTGCCACGCGACTGGGAGAGACCGTAGGAGCGCCAGTTCGTGGAGAGGATCGTCTGGGTGACGGCGCAAGCGGAGTGCTGGAACTGGAGCGGCACGCGGTTGGCGAACCGCAGCACCGTCATGTTCGAGCCCTCGTCCACGTTGACATGCTGCATCGCGGAGTGGAGCGTTGCCAGGGCATCCTTCTTGAGCTTCGAGGGGGACTGGCGGCTGGCGAGCTTCGCCTCGTCGAGGATCTTGTCGGCCGCATCTCCGCTCATTCCCGAGAACGTCGTCGTCAGGAATTGCCGCAGGCTGCGGGCGTCGCTCTCGCCGGCGATCTCCGTGAGCGCCTCGAGCGACACTTTCTGCGCGCCGGGTCCACCGCCGTAGGCCAGCGACGCCTCGATCACGAACGGGTTGCCCCGGTAGACGCCCGGCGGCCGGGTGGCTGCGGTGAAAAACTCTCCTGGGACGACCTGCCGCAGTCCCGCCAGCAAGCGCGGCTCGCCGATCGGCACGACGCAGTCGGTGGCCGGCGGCGGGATCTTCGTCTCCTGAATCGCCTTGTAGAGGGCATCGGCCTCGCCGCGGCCGAGCTTCGCGCAGCTGGCCCGCGACGAAAGCTTCGCCGTGTCGCAGAGCTTTCGGGCGATCCCGGGGGAGACGCGCGAGAAGGAGCTGGTGAGGAACTGGGCCAGCGTCAGCTTGGCGTGTTCCTGGAGCATCGTCACGAGGCGACCGAGCTCGATGCCATAGGGATGCGGTTTGATCTCCTTCGGCTCCGGTGGCAGTTCGTGCGTCGATCGCTCGAGGATCCGCTCCGGGCCGTCGGGCCCCTGGAAATGGATGCGGCAATGGGGATTGGCGATCGCCGTCTGCTCGAGATACTCCTCGACGCTGCCGCGGCCACGCTGGAACTTCGCCTCCATCTCGATCGTCACGCGCGTGCCGTGATCGATCGCGTGGCCGAGGTCGTTGACGGCCACCCACTCGATGTCATGCTTGGCCATCAAGTCGGCTGCCGCCTTGCCGGGAGGAAGATCGATTCCTTCCCCCTTGCCGTTGAGGATCTGCGGCTCGTTGGTTTTCGTGTCGATCCGCAGCTCGTAGTAGTGGGCCGGCTCCTTGAGGGAGGTCTTCGAGATGATCTTCACCGGCTTGCCGGTCGTGAGCACGCCGTACATCCCGGCGGCCGAGATCCCGATCCCCTGCTGGCCGCGGCTCATCCGCAGGCGGTGGAACTTCGAGCCGTAGAGGAGCTTGCCGAAGATCAACGGGATCTGCTTGCGCACGATCCCCGGGCCGTTGTCCTGCACCCCCATGCGGAAGCGCGAGGTGGAGTCGCTCACCGCCTCAATGTGGACCCAGATCTCGGGAAGGATGCCCGCTTCCTCGCAGGCATCGAGCGAGTTGTCGACCGCTTCCTTGACGCTCGTGAGGAGCGCCTTGCGGGGCGAATCGAACCCGAGCAGATGGCGGTTCTTCGCGAAGAACTCGCTCACCGAGATGTCGCGCTGGCCGGCGGCAAGGGTCTGGGCCGTGGCGCGGCGCTTCGCCGGCGTGGGAGGGGGCGTGTCGAGCGGTGCCGCTGGCTCCGCAGCGGGATGATCCTTCAGGGTCGCCGTGGCTTGGACAGTGGCTTTCTTCACCGCCGCGACGGCAGTGGATGTGGCGGATCGGGAGGGGAGCTGCTTGGCCATGGCTTGGTGAAAACGTGGGAAAGCGTGGGGGAAACAGGGTCGAAAGCCCTGCTGTCGCGCCGGGAAGAGGGAGATCGTCGCCTGGGAAGATGGGCAGAGTATAGCGGCTTTGCGGGGGGCAGTTCTCCGGCCACGGCGACCCTCCGGGGGCCGGGGACCTTACCTGCTGGGAAGAGGCGTCACAGGTGTTGTGCCACGACTGATGCGTCGATTCGTCACCAGCCGAAACCCCCTGTGGGCCGGTGAAGACCGGTGCACCAATCGACGTCCCGGAGGTGATGCGATGACTCTCTCTGCTTCATGGCGGCGCCTGCTGCCAGCCCTGCTCGCGGTGGCGGTTGGTGTCGGCGGATCGTCCGCACTTCACGCGGCCCCCATCAATCACGGCATCGACGCCCCCACGCCGGACGTCTTCCACAACTACTGGGTGCCGCCGGTTCCGGCCGGTGCCTCGCCAGGTTTCGGCGCCCAGCTCTACGTCGCCCCGCGGCCGGTGCCAGCGCATGTCGGCCACACCTGGTACACGTACCCGCCGTTCATGCCGCATGAGTTTCTCTACAAGCACCACCGCAAGTACGTCCGTCCCGCTGGCGCCACCGGCCTCCGCAACGAGGTCCGTGCCGTCTGGTGGTGAGCCTTGCCGTCGCGGCTGACCCCACCTTTCACATCCCCTCTCGACTTCTCCTTGCAGGATCTGTCCATGAAACCGTCTCTTTCCCCACGGCCGGATGCCCTGGCCCGTACTGTGATCCTCGTCGGCCTCGTCGCGATCCTCCTCGCCGGACTCTCGACGGTGGCCCGCGCCGGCGACAAGGCAACCGAGAAGCGCTACTTCCTCCGTGCCAAGGGGAAGAGTTGGCACAGCGTCTGGTATGACCCGTCGATCGGGCGTCCAATGGCGCTGGTCGTGCCGCCGACGGCGGAGTTCACCTCCGAGTACGCCTGGGGCGTGCCGAGCTCCCGCGTGATGCCGCTCTATCACCAGTACCAGCGTCCCTACCCGGGGCCTGGGGCCGTTCCCGGACAGGGCGCCGGCATGCTTCCCACCCCCTACTGGCCCAGCGACACCGTTCAGTTCGGTGTTCACAGCGTCCGCGGTCCGTGGTGATCGGGCGCGAATGGAGGCGGGCGCGGAGGACGATCCGCCGGTCGATCGAGTGGCTCTTTCAGCCGCGGTCGGCGAGGCGTTCGATTGCCGTCCGCGCCCAGGGGCTGTCGGGGGCGAGCGCCACGAACGTGCGGAGGTGTCTCGTGGCGTCGTGCCCCCGCCCAACGCTGTCGAGGATGCCGGCGATATGCCAGTGGGCGTCGGCGTAGTCGGGCTGCTGCCGCAGAACTCCGTCGAGGGCCGCTTCGGCGAGCTCGTGGTCGCCCAGTTCGGCCAGGACACATCCCAGCCCCGTGCGGGCCTCGAGGTGGTCGGGGTCGAGTTCGATCGCGGCGTAGTACCGTTCCCGTGAGGCGGTCAGGTCGCCGACGCGGTAGAGCAGCTCCGCCAGCATGAACGACACCCCGGCGCTCGGCCCACCGGCCTGGAGGAGCGCCCGGAGGGCCTCGGTGGCGGGCTCGAGGTCCCCGGCGGCCTCGAGATCGGCCGCCATCGCAAGAAGTTCGGACTCAGCCGGGACGGCTTCGCCGTCAAGAAAGACGCCTGACGCGGCGACTTCAACCGGCGCCGACCACGGAATCACGGCGACCGGGGGGACTTCTACCGTGGTCAGGTCGGGGGTGTAAAAGCCGAGCTGCCGTTGCCCGCCGGCGCTGAGCAGAGTGCTGCCGCAGCGCAGGCTCAGCCGCCTGCCATCGACGACGATCCGCTCCAGATCACGGGCCGCCCCGGCCGCCCCCTGGGGATGGAGGGCCGAGAGTCGGCTGTCGAGCTCGCGAAGGCCAAAGCCTGTCCGCAGCAGCCTTGCCAGACGGCGGCCCACGACGAGCTCGCCGAAGTCGAACCAGTTGATCCCGGCATGCTGGTGGGTCGGCCGGAGGAGACCGCCACGGACCCAGTGACGGATCGCGGTCACTGGGACGTCGAGCACCCCAGCCATCATCGCCACGGTGTGATGGCCGCGGACGCCCGCCAGCGCGGCGCTGTCGCCGTCGATGATCGCGTCGAATTGGCGCTGAGTTGGGGTCACGGGTGAAAGTCTGTCATTCCCTGCGGTCTGTGGGTGCCCCATCCATGGCCGGCCGCGACCGGAGTGACCGGGGCAACGCCGCACGTTCCCCATGGCCGATGATCGATGGCCGATGATCGATGGCCGCCACCTCCTGTGGCGAAAGTCGGTGTTCCTGCCCTCGCTACCGGCCAGCGAAGGGACGGCTGCTCGTCCTGTCGGCGGTGGGGAAGTCGTTTGGTAGTTTCTGGGTCACCTTGCCGGTAGCCGCCCATTCCGCGCCGCGCTGGAAAACGGTGATGAACCCGACGCACTCCTGCGACTCGTCGGCATGGCCCATCGGCGTGTGGAAGACGCGCCCCTTGCCGTGGTCGACGACGATCAGCATCGGTTCGTGGCGATGGGTGACATCCGAGCGGGAGGTAGCGAGGATTCGCATGTTCCGGGCCGGGCCGCGGAGCTTGTCGTAGAGCTCGTCTTTGACATGGAGCCACACCGGCGGCATCCCCGCCGTGATCGGATGGCCCGGATCGCGCACGATCACCGGAAAGGACCACTGCGCGCCATGGTTTCCCCCGGGGCCGGGGGACTCGTCACGGACGGTTCGCCCCTCGTCGTCGAGGTAGACGTAGGGGCCACTGCGCTCGTTGCGGTTTCCCCAGCCACCGAGTCCGATCATCTCGTTGTAGACCGGCCACGAGGGGAACGAGTTGTCGGCAGCGTGGACCGCCACGAAGCCCCCTCCGTCGGCCACGTACGCTTCGAAGGCCTCTCTGGTCTCCTCCGGCCAATCGGCGGCACCGTGACCGAAGTTGCTCACGACCACGGCGTACCGGCCGAAATCCGGCCGGAAGGAGGGATCTGGTCCCTGCGGTGCGTGGGTGACGACATCGACGGTGAACAGGCCCGTCTCCTCGAGGGCCGCCTTCATCATCTTCGTCGTCGTCGGCCAGTTGCCGTGGTTATTTTGACCATCGACGATCAGAGCTCGCATTGGCTCGGCAGCGTCAGCCCCTGGCGCAGCGAACAACGCTACCACGGCCCACGTGACCATCCACAAACAACGCATCACTTGGATCCCTCCGGTTTCCGCTTCGCTCCATCCCCCCCGATCCACGTGCCATCGCCACCTGCCACCGCCAGACCGACTTCATGCCCGACCGGCCACCACCGCGGCCCGCAGATTCGTATCGATCGCCGCCAGGAAGGCCTGGGTATCGAGATGCGGCTGGCCCGGCCCAACGAGGATGGCGAGATCCTTTGTCATCTTCCCCGACTCGACTGTCTCGACGCAGACCCTCTCGAGCGTGTCGGCGAAATGGGTCAGCGCTGGCGTGCCGTCGAGTTTGCCACGGTGGGCCAGCCCGCGCGTCCAAGCGAAGATCGAGGCGATCGGGTTGGTGGAGGTCGGCTTCCCCTGCTGGTGATGGCGGTAGTGCCGGGTGACGGTGCCGTGGGCCGCCTCGGCCTCGACCGTCTTCCCATCCGGCGTCATCAGCACGCTGGTCATCAGCCCCAGCGAGCCGAAACCCTGGGCGACGATGTCGCTCTGGACATCGCCGTCGTAGTTCTTGCAGGCCCAGACGTAGCCCCCCTCCCACTTGAGGGCCGAGGCGACCATGTCGTCGATCAGGCGGTGCTCGTACGTCAGCCCCTGGGCTATAAAGTCGGCCTTGAACTCGGCGTCAAACACCTCCTGGAAAATATCCTTGAAGCGGCCGTCGTAAGCCTTCAGGATCGTGTTCTTCGTCGAGAGATAGACCGGGAAGCTCCGCGCCAGACCATAGCGGAAACTCGCCCGGGCGAAGTCGCGGATCGAGTCGTCGAGGTTGTACATCGCCATGGCGACGCCGGCCGAAGGGTACTCGTAGACCTGCATCTCCATCGGTTTCGAGCCGTCGGCCGGCGCGAAGGTGAGCGTGAGCTTCCCGGCACCCGGGATCTTCACGTCGGTGGCCCGGTACTGATCGCCGAAGGCATGGCGACCGACGACGATCGGCTTCGTCCAGCCGGGAACGAGCCGCGGGATGTTGCCGATGATGATCGGCTCTCGAAAGATCACGCCGCCGAGGATGTTGCGGATCGTGCCATTGGGGCTCTTCCACATCTTCGACAGTGCGAATTCCTTCACCCGCGCCTCATCCGGCGTGATCGTAGCGCATTTCACGCCGACGCCATGCTCGAGGATCGCGCGCGCGGCGTCGATCGTCACCTGATCGCCCGTTGCCTCGCGGTGCTCGATCGAGAGGTCGAAGTATTTCAGATCGAGATCGAGATACGGGAGGATGAGTTGGTCCTTGATGAACTGCCAGATGATGCGAGTCATCTCGTCACCATCGAGCTCAACGACCGGACCGACGACCTTGATCTTGCCGGGCTTGCTCACGCGCTTCTCCAGGAAACCGGTGGGATGAGAGGGCTTGCCGCCCCTCCACGACCTCCGCCCCTCATCACCCCGCCGGTGCGACGGAGCGGGCTGAAGATCTCCAGACGCTGGGTGAAACTACCCCGTTGGCCCCAGCGTGACAACTCATGGCACGCTCATGTCGGCCAGCGCGACGCGCAATGGCACCGACAGAAAACGAAATCGGCCCCGGACGCGCGCTGGCGGCTGCGTCCGGGGCCGAGTGTCTCAAGCGATGAAAGCCAACCTGCTTCGGAGTCAGGTCGAGCGGTCGCCAAAGGGGGAGACGTAGCGCGAGGGGCGACTGCTCGTTCCCGCTGCCGGGAGATCGCGGCTGTCGGTTGCGGGAGGAGCCGGGGAGACCGACGGGCCGCTCGCCGCGGCGGGCTGGTCCTTCGGCGTGCCGAAATCGAGCTTCGGGGACTCGGCAGTCACGCCCTCGGCAGACTCCTTCGGCGCGGTTGTGGCCGGAGCCTTCGCTGCCGGGAGGGGGATGACCTCGATCTTCTCCAACGGCAAGGCGGACGAATCGCCAACGATCACGGGCTTTTCAGCGACGGTCGGGGCGCCAGACGAAGCGGGCGAGCCCACGTCGGGATCGGCATGCTTCAGCGGCGAGGGACCCCATCCCTCGGCGGCCGGCTTGGCGGTCTCGGCCGGAGTGACATCGCGGAAGGTCTTGAGGGGGACCGCCTCGGCCGGCGTCAGCGCCGGGGCGGTGGTTGCCGCGGGGGCCGGGGCGGCCGGCTTCGCCGACGGCAGCGGGGCGATGGCCGTGGCCGGGACGACGCCGCTGTTGGTTGCCGCGCTCCGCGGGGTGGCTGCGGAGACGGCCGCCGCCGGGGCGGCCGGGATCGGATGGCCGCACGGGTCGAGCGGTACCCGGAGGACGACGGTCCGCGGCGAGCGAACGGTGTAGGTGTAGGGGGTCCGCTTCTCGACCACTCGTGGCACCTGGGTCGTGCGTTCCTCGGTGACGAACTTGCAGACCTGCACGGTCACCGGCTCGACTTTCTCCTCAGTGACGAGCTTGTAGACCTGGACCGGCACCTGGCGGACCTGCTCTTCGGCCACGACCTTGCAGACCTGGACCGGGACCTTGTTCTCGACCCGCTCGACGACCTTCCGCACAGTCTGGACCGGCACCTGACGGACCTGCTCCTCGGCCACCATCTTCGTAACCTGGACGGGCACCTGCTGGACGACCTGTTCGTCGACATAGCGGACGGTCTGGACCGGGACCTGCTGAACGACCTGCTCGTCGACATACTTCATCGTCTGGACGGGCACCTGCTGGACGACCTGCTCGTCGACATAGCGGACGGTCTGGACGGGCACTTGCTGGACGACCTGCTCATCAACGTAGCGCATCGTCTGCACCGGCACCTTCCGGGTGACAACGCGGTTGACGACGGTCGTCTCGGGGACCTGCATCGCCACGACGTTGGGCTGGTAGACGCGATTGACCTGATTCATGGCGACCCCCGGCGTCATCGTCCAGGCGTAGCCCCCCGGCTGCCAGCTTGCCAGACCGGTGGTCGGGTTGACCGCCCAAACCCCCTGCACCCAGCCGAGCTGGGTGCTGCCGGGCGCGACCATCGGCGTCACCTGGTCGACATAGCCGCCGCGGTCGGCGTAGGCCGTCTTGTACGTGGTGACCGGTTCGGCGACGGTGTAGGCTTCCTCGCGCTCCGCGGTCTCGTAGACCGGCTTGCGGACAACACTCACCTGCTGCTGCATGACCGTCTCGGCGACAGGTTTGCGGACAACGCTCACCTGCTGCTGCATCACCGTCTCGGTAACGGGCTTGCGGACAACGCTCACCTGCTGCTGCATGGCGGTCTCGTAGACCGGCTTACGGACCATGCTCACCTGCTGCTGCATGACGGTCTCGGCGACCGGTTTCATGACGGTAAACCGCTCCTCGCGCGTCGAGGTCTCGACGACGTCGCGCACCTGGTCGTAGCTGCGGTCCTCGACAACGGTTTCCCAGACCGGCTTCATGACGGTGAATCGCTCCTCACGCGTCTGCGTCTCCCACACGGGACGCTGGACGGTGGAGCGGCGCTGGGTCGTCTGCGTCTCCCACACCGGCTTGGAGACGGTGTAGGTCTTCGTGTCGTAGACCGTCTCGTAGGTGACGCGGACGGCCTCCAATTGCCGTTCGTCGTACACCGTCTGGAAGTCGAGCCGGTAGGTCTGGGTCGCGGCTGGCGCGGCGGCCGTGACCGTCTCTCCGCAGCAGGCGGCGTCGGCGACCGGCTGGAGAAGCGGGAGCGGCATGAGCTGCGAGAGAGCGACGAGCATGGCGCCGAGGGTGTCACGACGACGGTGCCGGCCAGACCGGACGGCCGGACCGAACGACGTGGACTCCGCGACTCTGGACGGGTTGTGCATGGTGACGACCATCGGATCTCCTCCTGGGAAAGCACTCCCGAGACTAATTCCGTGAACGCGGTCTTCAAGCGGTTTGTTCACTTTTTTTCCGGGGATTTCCCGAAAAAAACACCCCTCGAGCCGGCGCCAACGGTGTAATCGTTTCAGCTTACGGCGGCCGGCAAGGGGCGGGGCCGACGGCGCGGGGGGAGGCAAGGTCTGGGGGGCGTGGGGGCTGGTCACTCCATCGTCCGGTCGAGGAGGCGCCGGCTGTGGGAGTCGAGGGCGGCGATGACGGCGATCCGGTAACGGACCCCCGACATGTCGACGACAAGCGCGCTGCCGTCCGGGAGGCGTTCGACGTCGTCGGGGGTCGCCACCTGGAAGCGCCGCGGGCCACGGTCGGTGAGCACCGTCCATTCCGCCGGGTCGTTGTCGCTGATCGCCTCGATCCGGTCGATCACCGGGAGGAATTCCCGGCAGGACAGTTCCCGCAACAGCTCTCCCCGGAGGGGTTCTGGCAGGTTGCCGATCGTGTCGATCCAGGCCAGCTCTCTGCCGTCCGGGGCGACGACCGCCACCGGCCCGAGCGGGGCGGTGATCGGGAAGGCACGCAGAAGGTCGACGTCGATATGGAGATTGCCAGAACCATCGACGACGTCGAGCCGGCCGTGGGGACGGGGAATGAACTGCCAGGCGGCGGGGTCGGCAAGGCGGGAAGGGTGGGCCATCGGTGTCCTCTGGAGGCGGGCCTGGTCAGGACGCCGCGGTCGTGTCCTCGGAGGCTTTTGTCTGGGCGTGGTAGAGGCGGGCATAGGCCCCGTCCCGTGCGAGCAGGTCGTCGTGCGTCCCGATCTCGACGATCCGCCCGGCATCGAGGACGACCAAGCGGTTGGCGCGGCGGAGCGTCGACAGCCGGTGGGCGATGGCGATCGTGGTCCGGCCGGTGACGAGCCGATCGATCGCCGACTGGATCGCCACCTCCGTCTCCGCATCGACCGACGAGGTCGCCTCGTCGAGGATCAGGATCGCCGGATCGACCAGGAGGGCCCGGGCGATCGAAATCCGTTGGCGTTCACCGCCGGAGAGTGAACCACCGCGCTCGCCGATACGCGAGTCGTAGGCGTTGGGAAGGCCGAGGATGAAGCCGTGGGCTCCGGCGGCGCGGGCAGCGCCGACGACCCGCTCCGGGCCGGCATCGGGGCAGCCATAGGCGATGTTCTCGGCGACGCTCCCGAAGAACAGGAGCGGCTCCTGAAGGACGCAGCCGAGATTGCGCCGGTAATCCGTCACGGCCAGCCGCCGCAGGTCGGTGCCGTCGACGGAGACGGTGCCGCTGGAGGGATCGAAGAACCGGCAGACGAGATTGGCGAGCGTCGACTTCCCTGAACCGCTCGCTCCCACCAGGCCGATCATCTCCCCCGGTTCGATCACCAGATCGATGCCATGGAGGATCTCGCGCGTGCCGTAGCGGAAGTGGACGCCGGCAAACTCGATCCGTCCGCGCACCCGTCCGGGGCGGATCGGGTGCGGATCCTCGGCGACGGTCGGACGGCAGTCGAGGATCTCAAACAGCCGCTGCGCGCTGGACGAGGCCCGCTGGGCGGCGGGCACCATCCTCACCATCGATTCGACGCGGCTGTAGAACCGGGCGATGTAGGCCAGGAACGCGGTCAGGCCACCGACCGTCTCCGCTCCCTGGAACACCATCCAGGCACCGGCTGCCCACACCACGAGCAGCCCGATCTCGCTGAACAGACTGACCAGCGGCCCGAAGAATGCCCACACCGTGTTGACGCGGTCGTTGGCCTCAAGGACGTGGTCGTTGGCGCGGCGGAAGCGGTCGGTCTCCCGCGTCTCCTGGGCGAACGCCTTGACGACGCGGATGCCCGGGATCGTGTCGGCGAGAACACTCGAGACCTCGGCCCAAGCGATGTTGGAGCGAGAAAAACCCCGACGAAGCCGCTCGCGGACCGCGTAAACAAGCCATACAACGAGAGGGAAGGGAGCGAGCGTGACGAGGGCGAGGAGCGGATTCATCCACGCGAGCACCGCCGCCGTCAGGAGTACGAGCGCCGTGTCGGAGAGGAATCCGATGACATTGAGCGAGAGGAAATTGTTGATCTGGTCGGTGTCGTTGCTGATCCGCGACATCAGGTCGCCGGTTCGCTTGGCGGCGAAGAAGTCGAGCGACAGCGCCTGCATGTGCGAATAGGTGCGGACCCGCAGATCGGCCGACAACCGCTCGCTCACCCAGGCGAGGACCCAGGTCTGGGCCCAGGAGAGGAGCCAGGCGACCAGCGCCGCGGCCACCAACCCCCCCAGATACCACCACACAAGGGCGAACGGGACGTCCTCGCCGGCCTGCCTCGGGATCAGCACGCGGTCGACCAAGGGCATCGTCAGGTAGGGGGGGACGAGGGCCGCCACCGTGCCCGCCAGCGACAGGCCACACCCGAGCAGCGCCATCCCCGCATTCGGCCGCGCGAACGCCAGGATGCGGAGGAGCGACCGCCACGACGTCGGGGCATTCTCGACGGGAGCCTCGTCATCGATCTCGGCTCCAACGAAGCGTGGGTGGGGGGCGTGGGGTGCCGAAGGGGCATCCTCGGCGGGGATGGTGTCGAACAGAGGGGGGCCGCCCGGCAGCGGTTCGCCGCGCGAAGCGGGGGCCTGCCGGCGGGTGTTGCGCTGGTCAAAGGCATCCTCGAGCACGTGGATCGGCTTGGCCTGCGCCGGCGTGAACAGCCAGCGGGCGAGCACCTGGCCGGCGCGGGAGAGCTCGATCCGGCCGACGCCGCCACGGACGCGGACGTCGAAACAACTCGCGTCGTCGAGCAGCCAGGCATGGAGGCCGTCCGGCGACGTCGTCGCCCCGTCGGCGGAAGCCGGGGTGTCGCCGAGCAGACGCCGGTCGGTGAGCGCCAACCATCCTTCTGTGAAACGCAGGTCGCGATCGAGATCGAACCGGGCGGTCGCCACCAGGCGCTCATCCGGCAGGAGCTCGATCCGCTCTGCGATCGGCGCCGCCGATGGGCGACAGTGTGCGGCCGATCCGCCTGCCACGGGACGGTCTGTTCGGTCCTGAGACGGTGGAGCAGGGGAGGATGAGGGGGAGCGGGTCACGAAGGGATTCGTCTTCAACGTGAGGGAAAACCCGGCGGAGGCGGCCATGCCGGCGCAGCCCGGCACCGGCCAACCGGGAGAAGATGTGACCCGCCGCTGTCCGAATCAACCGTACACCATCCGCGGCCTGTGCCGCGGCGAGGCGTTGAAAAAAACGGGAGGGAGCGGGGAAATAATTTCAAGTTTCCGAGAAGAATATACCGGGCCGACCGGATTCGGGGGCTTCGACGGTGACCGGATCGGCCGGTTGCCGACAGATTTTCCCCGCGGAAATCGCTCATCCACTGACCGGTTGGCCGTGCCGCGGTGGGCTTGGCATAAAAACTGCAGATCTGGTTCTTCGTCGCCGACGATTCGCATTTCGCTCATGGAAGCGTAGACTTGGCGACGGTGTTAGTGATTCACCGGTGATCCCCGGTGAATCCTGGCATGCTCCGGTTCGGTGGCGGGTGGGCTCACGGTGATTGCGGTCGCTGCGGCGGCCCGATAACCGGCAGGGTCGCTCCGATCCGGGCCGGCGTGTTTCGATTCAAGGTGCCGGAGGGAACAGGCATCGCGCTCAAGCGTGCGTCCGTGTGACGCACGGCGATGCCGAACGGCCTTCCGGTTGGGGAAAACTTCGACCCATGGCCATCACGGCCGGTTCGTTGTCGGTCATTCGTCGGCTGCCGCGGAAGGATCTCGATTCTCTCCGCGGCCACGACGGTCGGCTTCCTGCCGAGGGCTTTCCAGCCCCCGGGAGCGTTGCCAAGGTCTTTTTAGGCCGCTTCCGACCCCTCGTGGGTCGCGGCCGACTCGCCCTTCCAAGCCCTGGTGGATTCCGCCATGGCCCTGGGGGAAGTGGCTTTTGCGGGCGTGGCTTCGTGGTGACGGCCCGATTCTTCGGGCCGCCGGCGGTGACAGGAGGCTCCTCCCGTCCACCGATCTCACTTCCATCGCCGGGGTGCTGGGCGCCGCCCTGACGGCTTCCACAAAGACCTCGTTTGATGGTTCCTGCTACCAACCGCTCTGGTCCGGCGACGCGCCGGCCCGGAAGCCAGCGATCGGTGCAGCCTCCTCCCACAAGGGTCGCCGGAATGTCCGGTGGCCGGGAAGAGACGCACCCCCAACCAGCCGACGCACGCGTCTGCGCCTCGGCCTGAAGTCACAAGCCCATCCATGGAGATCACGTCTGTCCGGGTTCTGCGCGGTCCGAACCAGTGGACATGGTTCCCGGTCATCGAGGCGACCGTCGACCTCGGCCGGCTTGAGGAGTTTCCCTCCAACACGCTTCCCGGCTTCAACGAGCGGGTCATGGAGTGGCTGCCGACGATGGTCGAGCACCGCTGCTCGATCGGCGCCCGGGGCGGATTCTTCCAGCGGCTCCGCACCGGCACCTGGATGGGGCATGTCCTCGAGCACGTGACGATCGAGCTGCAGTCGCTCGCCGGGTCCGTCGTGCGGTACGGCCGGGCCCGCGAGACCCCGACCGCCGGCGTCTACCGGGTCGTGGTCGAATATAAGGAGGAGGCCTTCGCGATCGAATGCCTCCACACCGCCCACCGCCTCATCGGCTGCGCCATCTCGGGCGATCCCTTCGACATCGCCGCCGAGATCCGTCGCCTCCGCACGCTCCTCCTCGAAGTCCAACTCGGGCCCAGCACCCGGTCGATCGTCGAGGCCGCCACGGCCCGCGGCATTCCCCACCGCCGGCTCACCGCCGGCTCGATGGTCCGGCTCGGCATCGGGGCTAAGCAGCGACGGATCGTCGCCGCGGAGAGCGACAGCACCAGCGCGATCGCTGAATCGATCGCCCAAGACAAGGAACTGACCCGGAAGCTCCTCGCCGAGGCGGGGATTCCCGTCCCCGAGGGGCGGCCGGTGACCGACGCGGCCGACGCCTGGGCGGCGGCGGAGGAGATCGGCGCCCCGGTTGTCGTCAAGCCGCGCTACGGCAATCAGGGGCGCGGTGTCTCGGTCAATCTTTCGACGCGCGAGGAGGTCGAGCAGGGCTGGAAGGTGGCCCGCGAGGAGGAGTCGACGATCGTCGTCGAGCGCTCCTGCCATGGGCACGACTACCGGCTGCTCGTTGTCGGCGGGGCGCTGGTGGCCGCGGCGCGGCGCCATCTGCCGACGGTCGTCGGCGATGGGAGGTCGACGGTGCGCGAGCTCGTCGATGCCGTTAATCAGGACCCGCGGCGGTGCGGCGACCACGCCGGCAGCTTGAGCCCCGTGCCCCTTGACGAGGTAGCGCTGGCGGTGCTCCGTGACCAGGGGCTCGATGTCGGGATGGTCCCGGCCGACGGTCAGACCGTAGTGCTGCGGCGCAACGCCAATCTCTCCACCGGCGGAACCGCCGAGGATGTCACCGACATCGTCCACCCGGAGATCGCTGCCCGGGCGATCGAGGCGGCAAGGATCATCGGCCTCGATATCGCCGGCATCGATTGCATGGCGACCGACATCTCCCGGCCACTGGAGTTGCAGGGGGGGGTGTTCATTGAGGTCAACGCCGGCCCCGGCCTGCGGATGCATCTGGAGCCGGCCGTTGGCAAGCCGCGCAATGTCGGGGCCGCGATCATCGACACGCTCTTCGCGCCGGGGGATGACGGTCGGATCCCCGTTGCGGCGGTGACCGGCACCAATGGCAAGACGACGGTCGTCCGTCTTCTCTCCCACATCGCCACGGTCGGCGGCGCTACCGTCGGCACGACCTGCACCGAGGGGATCTGGGTGGGGGGGCGGAAGATCGACAGCGGTGATTGCAGCGGTCCGCAGAGCGCTCGCCGCGTGCTCGCCAACCCTTCGGTCACCACGGCGGTCTTCGAGACGGCCCGCGGCGGCATCCTCCGCGAGGGCTGCGGCTTCGATGCCTGCGACGTCGGCGTCGTCACGAATATCGGCTCGGGCGACCATCTCGGCATGGCCGATATCGATACCCCCGAGAAGCTCGCTTGGGTGAAGGGGGCAATCGTCCACTCGGTGCGCAAATCGGGTGCTGCGGTGCTCAACGCCGCCGATCCGCTCGTTGTCGACATGCAGAAGTGGTGCTCCGGCCAGGTCGTTTACTTCTCGCTCGACCCCGATCTCCCCTTAGTGGTCGAGCATCTGGCGCAGGGGGGCCTGGCGGCGACCGTCCGCGAAGGCTGGATCGTCCTCTGCGACGGCCCGCGGGAGACGCGCCTGGCGCATCTCGACCGCGTGCCGCTGGTCCATCGTGGGGCGATCGGCTTCCAGGTCGAGAACGTCCTGGCGGCGGCGGCGGCGGCCTGGCGGCTGGGTGTGCCGCTGGAGCTCGTCCGCCTCGGTCTGGAGAGCTTTCCTGCCGGCCGGACCGGATCGCCAGGGCGCTTCAATCTCCTCTCCCTCGACGGGGTCGGGATCGTCTGCGATTACGGTCATAACCCCGCCTCACTGGAGCAGATCTGCACCGCGATGGCACGCCTGCCCCACGATCGTCGCACCGCCGTCTACTCCGCTGCCGGCGACCGCCGCGACGCCGACATCCTCGATCAGGGGCGGATGCTCGCCCGGCACTTCGAGCGCGTGGTGGTCTACGAGGATGCCTACACCCGCGGGCGCCAGCCGGGGGAGATAACCCGCCTGATCGCGCAGGGGGTGGCGGAGGGAACGCCGGCAGGGCGGACAGTGGAGGTCGCATTCGGCGGTGATTGGGCCGCGTCTGCGGCGTTGGTCCTCGACGCGGCGCGGCCGGGGGATCTCATCCTCCTCCAGCCCGATACGATCGAGCAGACGATTCCCTGGCTCCATGCCCGCTACGGCAGCCGGATGCGCGAGACGACCTTCGACGAGCTCGGCGGTGCTGTCGTCGGCGGCCCGCATGAGCGGCAGCCCGGACCGAGCGATCCGGTCGAGGTGCGAACGGGGCGTCTCGGGCGCGGGATCCACGCCTCCCGGCCGATCGCTGCCGGCGAGACGATCCTCCGCGCGTGGGGGCCGATCCTGGCGAAGCGGAGCCGCCACACGATGCAGGTCGACGCGACCACGCACGTCCTCCCCGACGGGGTCATCGTCCACACGAATCATTCCTGCGAGCCGAATTGTGTTGTCCGGATCCGCGCCGGGGAACGGGAGATCGTCCTCGAGGCCCTGCGGGCGCTGGCCACCGGCGAGGAGCTGACGGTCGATTACGACACGTTCGAATACGAGGTCGAGCACCTCGGTGGACCGTGCCGGTGCGGGGCGGCGAAGTGCCGCGGCCGGGTGACGGGCTACAAGCACCTCTCGGCGGAGGTGAAGGCGCGGTGCAGTGCGATGGTGGCCGACTACCTCCGGGCGATGGATGCCGAGGTGCCGCTCCCCTACGGGGCCTGATGCCCCTCCTACTTGATCCCTGCCGGCCGACGGTCGAGCGCGCCGCGGACGCCGAGCTGCTCCGGATGCCGGGCGATTTTGTCGGTGAACACGCGGACGTCGTCGACGATCGGCCGCAGTTCGAGCGTGAGGTGATTGACGTTGGAAACCGCCAGCGCCAGTTCGTCGTAGATCTTCGGATCGTTGACGAGCTTGCCGAGGGTTCCCTGCGAGTCGCCGAGGGCCTTGGCGAACGACGCGATCTCCTGGAGAACGGTATCGAGCCGGCCGATGGTCTTGTCGATCTGGGCGACCATCTCCCCGCCGCGCTCGCCGAGCGGCTTGGTGAGCCCCTCGAGGTTCCGCAGGTTGCGGTCGGCGGTTTCGACGGTCGCGCCGATCCCCTTCACGGTGCTCTTCAGTTCGCCGATCACTTCGGGCAGGGAGCTGATCGTGTCGAGGATCTCCTCGCGGGCGGCCGCGTTGCCGACGACGGCGTTGATGTTGGTCATCGCCAGTGAGAATTGGTCGAGCGTCGCCTCGGTCTTCTTCACGAGCTGTTGGAAGCGGTCGCCGCTCTCGGGGTTGAGGAGCGTGCGGTCGAGGTTCGCCGAGAGGCGGTTGACCGATTCACTCGCTTGGACGAGCGAGTCGAGCGCCAGGCCGAGCTTCGGCTCGAGTGACGCGAAGACATCGAAAGGATTCCGGGCCGCAGTACCGCGGAGAATGTCGTTCTGCCCCACCTTCTCCCGTTGGGGCTGGATGATTCCGGGGACGAGCGAGATCTCGGCGTCGCCGAGGATCGAGCCGGAGATCTGCGCTTCCTCGTCCTTGTAGATCGGGACGGCGGAGTCGATGTCGGCGACGACGTTCACCCCCCCCTTCTCGTCGAGGGCGACGTTTGTCACCCGCCCCACAAGGATGCCGTTTTTGCGCACGGGTGTCCCGGGAGTTACGCCGCGGGCATCGGAGAAGTTCATCCGCAGCGGATAGGTGCGCTGGACGAGCGACGGGAGGTCGCCGAAGAGGACAATCAGAATACCGGCGATGATGGCCGTGGCGAGCACCATCACGCCGACGCGGAACTGCATGACTCGGTCACTCATGATTCGTCTCCGGACGCTGCCGCCCCCTCCCCGTCGATGGTCGCTACGGTGGCCGGCCCAGCAGCCCGTTCCTGTTCGTCGCGGAGCTCCGTGAGCCGGTTGCCGGCACGCCCCTCGACGAACTGGCGGATCCGCGGATCGCGGCAGCGGTCGAGCTCCGCTGGCGTTCCCTCGAATACGATCTGGGAATCGGTCGGACCCAGCCGTAAGAGGGGGTAGAGCATGATGATCCGGTCGGCCACCTTCCGCGCGGTTTGCATGTCGTGGGTGACGACGACGCTCGTCACACCGCCGCGGTGGCTGACGCGCAGGATCAATTCGTTGATCACGTCGCTCATGATCGGGTCGAGGCCGGTGGTCGGCTCGTCGTAGAGAACGACCGGCGGCTCGAGGGCCAGGGCCCTGGCCAGTCCTGCCCGTTTCCGCATCCCTCCGGAGAGCTCCACCGGCTTCTTCGCCGCTGCCGACCGGGGGAGCCCGACCTCGGCGAGGAGATCATCGACGATCTCGACGACCTTCGACTCGGGGATCCGCGTGTGCTCGCGGAGTGGGAAGGCGATGTTGTCGAAGATCGAGAGGCTGTCGAACAGTGCCGCCCCCTGGAACACGAATCCGTACCGGGTGCGGATACCGGCGACCTGCCGGTCGGTGAGCCGGGAGAGCGATTTCCCCTCGAAGCGGATCTCCCCTGCCGAGGGCCTGACCAGGCCGATGAGCGTCTTCAGAAGGACCGTCTTGCCGCAGCCGCTCTCGCCGAGGATCACGACCGTCTCCGCGCTGCCGATCGAGAGGCTGATGTCACGGAGCACTTGCTGGCTGCCGAACTGCACCGAGACATGATCGACCTCCAGGACCGGGCCGGTGGCTCGGTCAGTGGTGGCGGCGGTGGTAGCAGCAGGGGCGGGCATGGTGGCTGTCGGGGGAGGTCGGTCGAGCGTGGCTCGAGCGGGTCAGAGGAGGCGGCGCGGCCCCTCCGGGCGGAAGAAGTCGTGGACGTTGTTGAGCCACATCCCCATGAAAAGGTCGAGGATGAGAATCAGGACGAACGAGTGGACGAAGGCATTGGTAGCGGCGCGGCCGACTCCCTCGGCGCCCGGCTCGCTGTGGAAGCCGTGGTGGCAGCTCACCAGCGCGATCGCCGCACCGAAGAACAGGCTCTTGAAGATCCCCGTGAGGAAGTCGAAGGCGTCGACGTATTCGCGGGAGTTGTTCCAGTAGTGGTGGTAGTCGATCCCGAGGACAATGTTGGAGTAGAGATAGCCCCCCAGCACTCCCATGAAGTCGGCCATCACCGTCAGGGTGGGGATCAGAATCAGGCAGCCGAGGAAGCGGGGGACGACGAGGTAGTAGAGTGGGTTGGCCCCCATGCTCTCCAGGGCATCGATCTGCTCGGTGACGCGCATCGTCCCCAGCTCCGCCGCCATGGCGCTCCCCACTCTCCCGGCGAGCATCGTGGCGGCGAGCACCGGACCGAGCTCGCGGACGAGCGAGAGGTTGATCACGGACCCCAGGCGTGTCTCGAGGCCGAGGGCCTTAAACTGGGCGTAGCTCTGGACGGCGAGGACCATCCCGATGAACAGGCCGGTGAGGGCGACGACTGGGAGCGAGAGGACGCCGATCTGATAGAAGGCTGGGAGGAGGACGTCGCGGCGCTGCCGCCGGACGACGATCCAGCCGAGCGTCCGCAGGGCGAAGAGGGTGACATCCCCGATGCCGACGACATGGTCGAGGACGACCGCGCCGAGGGTGGCGATCAGACCGGCGAGCCAGTCGGCGACCCCGCCCGACGGGGTCGGCAGGGGGCCGTGTTCGTTGAGATCGGTAGGGGCTGATGCCATGGCGGTGCGG
>CAMBFA010000031.1 GCA_945865325.1 Candidatus Kuenenia stuttgartensis | reverse complement strand
GAGACTGCAGAGATTCTTGCTCGGCACGATGGCGCGCTTTACCTCCGTGAAGTCGACGTGCTGACACCGGAACTCGCCGAAGCGCTGGCAAAGCACAGCGGGGAAATCAACTTTGAGGTCTCGACACTTACGAAAGAAGCCGCCGAGGTACTCGCAAAGCACAAGGGTTCACTCGATATCTGTGTCCTGACGACGCTGTCGGAGGGAGTTGCCGAGGCTCTGGCGACGCACGACGGCTCAGTTGGCCTCCACAGCCTGAAGACCTTGTCGCTGGAGGACGCCGAGACGCTGTCGAAGCTCAAAGACTGGCTCTGTTTGCCTAGCCTTTCGGCGCTCTCGCCAGAGGTCGCTGAGGCTCTGGCAAAGCACCAAGACGCACTTATCCTCGGCGAGTGTACAGATCTTTCGCCGGAGGTGGCCGAGGCCTTGGCAAAGCACAACGGAATGCTCAACCTAAAATATCAGACATCCCTCACCGACCAGGCGGCCGCCGCGCTTGCGAAGCACCGTGGCTGGCTCACTCTGGACATTGGAACTCTCACGCCGGGAGCCGCTCTCGCACTGGCGAAGCATGAGGGAAGGCTCGACTTTTCCGGACTGAAAACACTCTGCGACGAGGCCGCATCGGCGCTGGCAACGCATCGCGGCGAGATGGACCTCCTTCGCCTGGAGACGCTGTCGGCAAAGGCGGCCGAAATGCTGCGGAGCAATCCTGACATCCTGCTCCCTGAGAAGTTCCGCTGACCGCGCGTGGCAACAGCCTTTTTCACAACGGCCTGGACCGCTTCCCGGCTGCCATCGGCGTTGATCGTCGCTGCAATATGATGATCAGTGATTGGAATGCCTAAATCTGGCTCCGCTCCATGAAACTCGTGGAGCCGGCCGCCGACAAACGAAGACGCTTGGATTGTGCCTGGAGGTGAGGCATGCGTTGGGCAATCATGGCCGCATCTATGGCGATGGCCGTTCCGGCGTTCGGTGACGATACCGAAGAGATCAAGCCGTTGAGTGTTGAGCAAGCAACTGAGCTGGTCGCCACGACCAAGGGCGCCCTGTTCCTCGACCGAGGGACGGTTCTCACCCCGGAGACTGCAGAGATTCTTGCTCGGCACGATGGCATGCTTTACCTCGGCGAAGTCGACGCACTGACACTGGAACTCGCCGAAGCGCTGGCAAAGCACAGCGGAGGCATACACTTTGAGATCTCGACGCTTACGAAAGAAGCCGCCGAGGCGCTCGCGAAACACAGGGGTCGGCTTGTTATTAGTGGGCTGACGACGCTGTCGGAGGGAGTTGCCGAGGCTCTGGCGACGCACGACGGCTCGGTTGGCCTCCACAGCCTGAAGACCTTGTCGCTGGAGGACGCCGAGACGCTCTCGAAGCTCAAAGACTGGCTTGTTTTGCCTAGCCTTTCGGCGCTCTCGCCAGAGGTTGCGGAGGCTCTGGCAAAGCACGAGGACGCACTTATCATCGGCAAGTGTACGGATCTGTCGCAGGAGGTGGCCGAGGCCTTGGCAAAGCATGATGGACTGCTCAGCCTAAAATATCAGACATCCCTCACCGACCAGGCGGCCGCCGCGCTTGCGAAGCATCGTGGCTGGCTCGATTTGGACATTGGCACTCTCACGCTTGGAGCCGCTCTCGCACTGGCGAAGCATGAGGGAAAGCTCGACTTTTCCGGACTGAAAACACTCTGCGACGATGCCGCATCGGCGCTGGCGACGCATCGCGGCGAGCTGGACCTCCTTCGCCTGGAGACGCTGTCGGCAAAGGCGGCCGAAATGCTGCGGAGCAATCCTGACATCCTGCTCCCTGAGAAGTTCCGCTGACAGCCCGTAGCAAAAGCGCGTTTCGCAACGGCCTGGACGACGCCAGCCGGCTGCCATCGGGGGTTATCTTTGCTGCACTCTGATGATCTGTGATCGGTATGCCGAAATCTGGCGCTGCTGTCTGGATCTCGTGGAGCCGGCCACCGACAAGGAGAAGGCTTGGACTGCCTGGAGGTGACGCATGCGGTGGGCAATCATGGCGATGGTCATGGCGGCGGTCGCGCCGGCGTTTGGGCCGGCGCTCCCGGTGGCTGGCCTGTGGGACCTTCGTCGGCGGGGCCGGCAAAAGTTTCGTCGTTTCTCGGAGGACCTCGTCACTCCTCAAGCGTTCGCCGATCCCCGCCTCGCCTGAGCGCTGGCAAGCGAGCCTGATGCACAACGCTCGACGCTTCAGCGAGGGGGCATGGGCGCCCTCGAAGCCATGCTCGAGTGAGGAGAGCCCGGGGTGGTCTCACTTCCCCTTCGCGGGCTTTTTCTGGGCGAAGAGCCAAGCGAGCACGTCAGGATCGCGGTAGGCGGGCGTCCAGGAATCGTGGCCCACGCCGGCGAGTTCGGAGTATTTCGGTGTGCCACCGGTCGCACGGAGGGCCTCGATCATCGACCGCGACCGCTCCACGCGCACGGCGGTGTCGGCGTCGCCATGGAAGCACCAAATGGGGAGATCCTTGATCTTCGCCACCGTCGCCTCGTCGCCGCCGCCACAGATCGGGAGCACCGCTGCGAAGCGCTCCGGCATCCGGGCGGCGAGATCCCACGAGCCGTAGCCCCCCATCGAGAGTCCCGTGAGAGAGATCCGGGTCGGGTCGATCGGTTCCCGCTTCAGCGTGTCTTCGAGCGCGGCGATGACGGCCAGCATGTCGACGGTCGGCGTTGGGGATTGGGGCGTGCTCTCGATCTTAGACCCGTCGACGTCGACCCACTTCTGCTCGTCGCGGCACTGGGGAGCGAGGACGAAGCAGGGATGAGCCTTCCGGGCGCTCGGCTCGGCTATCCAGGTGGGGAAGTACTTCAGTTGGTTGAGATTGTCGTTGCCCCGTTCGCCCGCGCCATGGAGAAAGATCACGAGCGGGTAGCGGGTGCCGGGAGCGATCGCCGCGGGCTTCAGAAGCCGGTAGGCGAAGTCGACCGGCTCGGCATCCTTGGCCGGAGCGACGCGGACGGTGCGGGCCTCGTAGAGCTTGTCGAGCTGGTCAGTGGTCAGCGATGCATCGGCCACGGCGGGCTTCTCCTGCGGGGGGGCGGCATCGTCGCCGCGGGTAGAGGTCGGCACGGCTGCCGCGAGGAGGATGCCGAGGGCCAAGAGGGGGCACCAGGACTTCATCGGGGTGGGGCGGGGCATCAGTTCCTCCTTGATTGGAGCTTGATTGGAAAGCTTTGCCGGATCGCTGGAACGGAAAGCTTCGCCGGCTAACGTGGGAGCGGAAAGCGTCGGCTGGGGAATCGCGAAGCGGAGCTCGGAAGATCGTTTGGCGGGTTGGTCAGGCCGTCGGGGCATCGCCAACGACGAGTTTCACGCGCCGCGGCATCCCGAATCGCCCCAGCATCCCCACCGCCCCTTTCGGGAGCCCGAGGAACTCGAGATGTTCAAACCACTTCGGTACGTCGGCAGCGAGCTTGCCGACGGCCGTGCCACGCAGATCGAGCGCGCGGAGGCTTTTCAATTCCTTCAGTTGCAAAAGCCCTTCGTCGGTGAGCGTGCCGCCGGCGAGGTCGAGGGTGGCGAGATCCTTGAGCGAATCAGCGCGGAAGCCGAGGAGGATCGCGAACACGTCGTCAGCCCGGGGGCCGCGGACACGAACGGTGACGAGCTTGTCGGCGACGTGGCCGAAATCCTCGCCAAAGCTCTTCCGCAGCCAGTCGGCCTCTTCCATCTCGATTTCGCCACCGCGCTCGATGGCCTCCGTGACCACCTCCTGCTGCTGCGCGTAGGACTCGATCTTTGCGGCCAGCCATTCGAGCTTGCCCGCCTTGAACTGGACGAACTCCTTCGCGTCCTCGTAGGCCTTCTGGAGGCGGACGAACTCCGCCGGATCGCCTCCCCGGTCGGGATGGGCGGCCATCGCCTTGGCGAGGTAGGCCTGCTTGACGTCCTCGGCCGTCACCGGCGGGAGGAGCCCCAGGATCGTGAGGCACTCCGGGTGGGATGGATCGTGGCCACGCGGAGACGGAGGGGGCGAGGCCATGGGCAACAGCCTAGGGAACCTGGGAGGGCGGGGAGACGCGAAAGCCTACCCTCGGGCGACAAATCACCGCAACGCGGCCCGGTGCCAGGGGGTGCGGCGCCGGTTCGCCTTGATCGCTGACGCCGGGTTCCCTAGGTTCCCCAGAGTTCATCCCCGGCAGGACGCCGGGGCCACGACCAAGGAGGGCTTTCGATGCGCCAGGCATGGGGGACGTTCGTCGCTGCCGTGACCAATTCCGCTGCGGGGATTCGGTCAGCCGCCACGACGGTCGGCGGGGCACCGGGGCTGCTCGCCGCTGCAGTCATCATCTTGGCCTGCCTCGCCTGGCGCGTAGGGACGGGCGACTCGCAGGCCGATGCCCAGATCCCGCTGCTGCGCCGCAAGGCCCCCGCTGCCGCGGCGCCCCCCGCTGCGGTGCAGAAGGGGACCGAAGCCAAGGCTCCGCAGGCCCCCGTGCGCCAGCTCGCCGCGATGGTCAATGGCGCCGAGATCCCGCAGGCGCAGCTCGCCGACGAATGCGTCGCCCGCCACGGCGCGACAGTCCTCGAGGCGATCGTCAACAAGATGATCATCGAGCAGGGCTGCCGGAAGCAGGGGATCACCGTCGGGCCAGAGGAGGTCGATGCCGAGATCGAGACGATGGCGAAGCGCTTCAATCTTCCCCGTGACAAGTGGATCGAGCTGATCCGTGACGAGCGCGGTGTGACGCCGCAGCAGTACGCCGACGAGATTGTCTGGCCGATGATCGCCCTGCGCCGTCTGGCGCACGCCGAGATCGAGCCGACGGCGGAAGAGATCGCCGAGGCCCACGAGCACCAGTTCGGCCCGGCCGTGAAGGCGCGGATCATCGTTCTGCGGACGGCGGCCGAGGGGGAGCGAATCCGCGCTGAGGTGGCCGCGAAGCCTGACGAATTCGGTTCCTTCGCTCGCCAGCACTCGGTCGACGTTGGCAGCGCCAGCGCCAATGGATGGGTGCAGCCGATCCGCCGTCACACCGGCGAGCCGAGGTTCGAGGCTGTTGCCTTCGGACTCCCCGTTGGCGGTATTTCACCGGTGGTCCAGGTGGCCGACCAGTTCATCGTCATCAAATGCGAGGGGCATCTCCCCGCGGCCGACGTGGCGCTCGACGATGTTCGCCCGCGGCTCACCGAGGAGCTCCACGAACGGAAGAGCCGGGAGGCCTCCTCCACGGTTTTCCGCCGCCTTCAAGAGGGGGCGAAGGTCGACAACGTCATGAACGATCCCGCCCGGGCGGCGACGCTGCCGGGGGTGGCGGCGCTGGTCAACGGCGCACCGGTGAGCATCGACCGTGTCCGCCAGGCGTGCCTCGACCGGCACGGTCTGGATGTTCTCGAGGTCCTCGTCACCCGCACCCTCCTCTCTCAAGCGATGGCGAAAAACGAGGTCGGCGTCACGCAGGCCGACATCGAGGCGGAGGTGACGCGCGGCGCCGAGGCGATGGGCTTCCGCCGGGCCGACGGCACCCCCGACACCGCTGCCTGGCTCGAGCGCGTAACGCGCGACGACAAGGTGCCCCTCAAGCACTATCTCGACGACATCGTCCAGCCGACGGTGGCGCTGAAGAAGCTCGTCGGCAAGGTGCCGGTGTCGCAGGAGGACCTCGACAAGGCCTTCGCCGCGACATTCGGGCCGCGGGCGAAGTGCCGCGTCGTGATTCTCGACACCCAGCGCCGCGCGCAGGAGGTGTGGCAGCTTGCCCGTCAAAATCCGAACGTCGAGCGGATCGGCGATCTTGCCGAGAAATACTCCGTCGATCCGACGACCCGCGCCCTGCGCGGCGAGGTGCCGCCGATTCAGCGCTTCGGCGGCCAGCCCGCCCTCGAGCGCGAGGTGTTTGCACTCAAGCCGGGGGAGCTCTCCGGCGTAGTGCAGATCGCCGACCGCTTTATGGTCTTCTTCTGCGAGGGCTTCTCCGACCCGCAGCAGGTGCGCTTCGAGGAGGTCCGCGACGAGCTGTATGTCGACATCGAGGACAAGAAGCAGCGAATCGAGATGGGGCGCTATTTCACCCATCTTCGCGAGGGGGCGGCGATCGACAACTTCCTCGCCGGCACGAGCCAGTCGGCCACGGCTGCCGATGGGGCGGCCCTAGCCCGTGGTGGGGCCGCCGGTGGGGCGCCGGCAGCCGGGGCGCCAGCGCTCTCGAAGCAGGATCAGGACGAGCTTTCCAGGCCCCGCGCCGGCAGCCGCCGGGCCGTGGCCCCGCCCGCCGCCGATCCGGGTGTCCGCCCGGCGTCATTCGATGCCCCAGCCACGGCCCGGTGAGGTTGTTGCTCCCAGCCTGACGGTGGGGTCGGGCAGCTTCGGCACCGCTGGCGGAAGGGGGGACTGCGGATGTAGACTCAAAGCGGTTTCCTTCCTGGAAAAACGCTTCATGCCGCCGTCCCCGTCGTCTCGGCCCACCCCCAACCCCACCCCAGCCCCCAGCCCCGCGGGCGGATCCGCGGCAGGATCGCCTGGGGAGGGAAACGGCGCTGCGGCCGATCCCTCCCAGTCGGCGAGTCGCCCGACCGGCGGCGGCGAGCCGCGGGAGACCGTCGGCCTGGCGAGCCGCCTCGCGGCCCTCGCCCCTTATCCGTTCACGCGGATCAACCAGCTCACCTACGACGCCCGCCGGGCTGGCCGCGATGTCATCGACATGAGCATGGGGAATCCGTCCGATCCCCCGGTGCAGTCGATCATCGACCGGCTCACCGAGGCGGCCAACGATCCCCGCAATCACGGCTATGCCTCGCCGCTGGGGATGGACGCCCTGCGGCGCGAGGTGGCCGCACGCTACCGGCGGCGGTGGGGGGTGATGCTCGACCCGGAGGCGGAGGTGCTCTGCACGCTCGGCTCGAAGGAAGGGATGGGGCATCTCTGCCTGGCGGTTGTCGGCCCCGGGGATGACGTTGTCGCTCCCGCGCCGACCTATCCGGCCCATCTCTCGGCGGTGGTGCTGGCCGGGGGGCGCCCAGTCGCGGTCGAGACGACCGATCCGGCGGCGTTCCTGGCGGGGGTGTCGCGGCTCTGTGCGACGCGGGTGCCGAAGCTCGTGATCGTGAGCTTCCCCCATAATCCGACCGGCACGGTGCTGGCGGAGGAGGCCGGCACGACGACCGCCGATCAGCACCCGCACGAGTTTTACGTCGAGCTGATCGCGCTGGCCCGTCGCCACTCGTTCCTCGTCGCCTCCGATCTGGCTTACGCCGACATCGCCTTCGATGGATACCGGCCGCCGAGCCTCCTGGCCGTCGACGGGGCGAAGCGGTGTGCGGTCGAGTTCACGACGATGAGCAAGGGCTACAACATGGCCGGCTGGCGGGTCGGCTTCTGTGCCGGAAATCGCGACTTGGTCCTGGCCCTGGCGACGGTGAAGACGTCGTACGACTATGGGATGTTCCGCCCGATCCAGATCGCTGCGATCACGGCGCTGCGGGAGGGGGACGACGCCGTCGATACCCAGGCCCTTGTCTATCAGCGGCGGCGCGATGTCCTCTGCGGCGAGCTGGCTCGTGTCGGCTGGCCGGTGACGCCGCCGCGGGCGGGGATGTTCGTCTGGGCACCGATTCCTCCCCTCGCCCCGGCGGGGAAGCCGGCGGCGGGGATGGTCCCTTCGGCGACCGGAGCGAATGCCGGGCCCCCCGACAGCACGGCCTTCGCCGCCCGATTGCTTGATGAGGCCGATGTGGCCGTCAGCCCGGGCGCCGGGTTCGGGCCTTTGGGCGAGGGTTTCGTGCGGATGGCCCTGATCGAGAATGAGGCCCGGCTACGGCTCGCCGCCCGCCGGATCGCCCCGCTCCTGGCCGGGGGCCAGAGGGGATGAACGGATCCGACGGCGCGGCTGCAGGCTGCGGTCACTCGAGCTCCGGGAGGACCGCCTCGGCCTGGGCAGCCTCGCGGAGCTTCTCGAGTGCCTTGGCCTCGATCTGCCTGACCCGCTCCTTCGTCACACCGAGCGCCGAGCCGACCTCCTTGAGGGTCTGCGGCTCGAGGCCACGGTCGAGCCCGTAGCGGCGGATGATGATCGTCTGCTCACGCGAATCGAGACGATCGAGGAATCGCCCGACCTGCTGGAGCCGGTCCGATTCTGCCATCCGCAGTTGGTTCTCGTCGGTCCGTGGGTCGGCGGCGGTCTGGAGCATCTCCATGTCGGCGGCCCGGAAGCGATCGCGGCGCTTGTGCTCGTCGGGGATCGTGCGGGAGTAGTTCTTCATGATCGCCCACGAGGCATAGGTGCTGAACTTGTTGCCACGAGCGTAGTCAAACTTTTCCACCGCGCGGATCAGCGACATGTTGCCGTCGCTGACGAGGTCGAAGAAGCTGTCGCCGGGGGCGACGCGCCGCTTCGCGATCGACACCACGAGCCGGAGGTTCGAGCGCACGAGCCGATTCTTCAGGGCCACGATCTCCAGGTAGATCGCGTCGATCTGGTCCATCAACCGCGTGCTCGGCTTTTCCTGGTCGAGCTGGTCGCGGAGCTTCTTTGCCCGGTGCTTGAGGAAATTGAACTTCCGGAACAGCCACACCTCCTGCTCCCGCGTCAGCAGTGGCACTTCGTAGAGGCTGGCCAGATAGGCCGGCAGCCCGGCGGGACGGCGGACCCGCTTCGAGGGCTCATCAAGGCCGGGGAAGGGCTGGTTGACGACCTCCTCGGCGCTCCGCCGGTCGAAGAGGGCGTTGGGGATGCAGTCGAGGGGGAGGAGCATCGTGTGGGCGGCCCGCTGGGCGAGGATTACCCGGTAGATGCTCGCCTTCGAGCGGTGGTAGCGCTTGGCGATCGACTCAACCGGCTCGCCGTGCGACCAGAGCTGGAAGATCCGCTCGCACGTCTCCGGGCGGAGCCGGCCATCGGCGGCCGGGAAGACCTCAGCGCCGGGGTGCTCCTGGTCGTGGTGCTTGATCGTGTAGCGGATCGTCTCGATGCTTCGGTTGAGGCGATGAGCGATCCGGCGATGGACGTCGGCCGGACAGGCGCCCGCGGCCCCAAGACGGCGGGCCCAGCCAATGATCTTCCCGTGCTCCTCGATAGAAAGCTGGCTGAAGCGGCTCCCCCGCTCAATCCGCAGAGGATTCTTGGCGACGAATTGCTCGACATCGGCAGCGAGGAATCCGACGCGCTTCCGCCCGCCGACATCGTGGCTGCGGGCGACGAGGCCGTGGGCCCGCCACCGCGAGATCGTCTTGGTGGAAACGTTGAACCGGCTGGCGAGCTCCTCGATGGAGAGCACGCCATCGAGGGCCATGGGCTGAACCATCCCTGCGCCATCGGCGCTGGTGCCGATGGCCTCGGCGGCGGGCTGGGGCTGGAAATCGATCTGCTCTTCCATGAACAGGCGCACGACAGGACCTTGGGAATCAGAACGCATCGCTTTCCTCCTTGGCCGGCCATCCGAAGCCGGTCGTTGTGTTTGGTTGCAACCGGGCCTGCGGGCGACCCCTGACTTCGCCCGCGGCCCCGATGCTCCGAGACAGTGTTTCACGCAACCTTCATTGCTGGCAATCGAAGTGTGCGGCGGTGTTCACCGCCAACCACTCGATCTGCCGAAACGTGCACCGCGACGCCGATGTCCTCGGAGAGGTGTCCCGCGGCCCGTGGCCGGGAGGGACGCTTGCGGTGAGCTGTCGCACGATTCCGGGCCGGTGCCTTGCCAGGCCGGCGCTGATTCGGAATCGTCTGGGTGGGCCTTCCTCTGCCCCCCGTCCCGTATTTGGGACGCCGAGTTATACGGCCGAGGTCGGGAAAGGTTCTTCGGCTCCCGCCTGGTTCTCCAGCTTTTTTCTGCGACGCCTTCCAGGGGGGGTCTTCAGAGCCCGATTTTTGTGCCGCAAGTCTCTTCTATGTTGAGGCTTATGGATTTTCGTCCGGGCCCGATCCGGAGCCTCCTTTTGACCCTGTCGTCCAAAGAGTCTGCTCACACTGGGCAAGCTGCGCCACGAGACACCTAGTATCGGGGGGTTCTGCGGGGGCGGAGCACCTGTGGGACCGTGGGCTGGATTCAACGGTGGCGTCGTGCTGGGGGGCGCTCGGGGCGGTTTTCAGCCCGAGTTTTTCCCCTGCCCCGCGGCTGGCTGACCCCGCTTGACTCCTCCGGTGGCGGCATGGAATACTCGGCGATTCCGACCGCGGCGACTGCGCTCCGGTTTTGCGCTCGTGGCCACTTGTTGCCGCACGTGGCTGTTCATGGCCGCTCGTGGCTGTTGGTGGCTGTTGGTGGCTGTTCATGGCCGTTCATGTTGTAGTGCGTCCGCTCCGGCTCTGCCGGGGTGGGACGGCTGAGTGTGTGCGACCTCGGCGTTCGCCACCCGGTCGGAAGCCGCCGGATGGGCTCGCTATTGTGTCGGGTTGGGGAGCCCTGATTGCAGGCTGCCCAGCTTTTGGTCTGGTCTGGCAGTTCCGGTGAGCGTGGAAATCAGAAGCAGGTGGAAGGTGCCGCTGTTGCGGGCACCGCCTGGCAATCGGTTGGAGTCCGGAGGCGTGAGCCATCGATAAGAATCATCGTATCAACGAGCAGATCCGGATCTCCCCGATCCGCGTGATCAGCGCCGAAGGTGGGCAACTCGGAATCATCCCCACCGACGAAGCGATGGCCCGGGCACGCGAGGCGGGGCTCGATCTCGTCGAGGTTGCTCCAAACGAGAAGCCGCCCGTCTGCCGAATCATGGATTTCGGCAAGTTCAAATATCAACAGAAGAAAAAACAGCACAAAACCCACGTCCATCACACGAGGATCAAAGAGATCCGTCTCCGTCCCAAGACGGGCGAGCACGACATCGAGTTTAAGGTGAATCAGGCCAAGGCATTCCTGCAGCACAAAGACAAGGTGGTCGTCTCGGTAGTTTTCCGCGGTCGCGAACTGGCCCACATCGACGAGGGGCAGCGTGTGATGCGCAATCTCCTCGATCAACTCGAGGCGGTTGGAAAGATGGACGCTCCTCCCCAGCAGATGGGAAAACGACTGATCTGCACCCTCTCCCCCCGCTGATTCATTTCCCCCGTCATTTACCCGCCTCTTCCCCGCATCCGCTATCTATCCCGGTCACTGATTATCCCGGTCACCGATCCACGGAGTTTCCACCATGCCGAAGCAGAAAACCCACAAGGGTGTGAAGAAGCGTTTTCGCCTGACGGCCACAGGCAAGGTGAAGCACCGCCGTGCCGGGACGAGCCATCTCCAGGTCCGTGTCTCCTCCAAGCGGAAGCGCAACCTCCGGGGCACCGGTGTCCTCGCCGCGGTCGACACCGCGAGGATCGCTGCCGCCCTCGGCAAATACAGCTACTGATGCCCAGCCCGGTCTCCGGCGGCCCCGTGCTCCGGCATCGCCGCCTGATGCGTGTGACTGCCTGGTGGGCCGGGGTGTTGGTGCCTTCGGCTGCCCGTGTTCCTGATTGCTGATTCCTTTTTCCCACCACCCGTTTTGCAGCCCCCCTTGAATTCCAAGGAAGCGGCACGACGATGGTGATCCACCCGTCCGCCGAACCTCGTCGAGACTTCTGAAAGACTAGTTCCATGCGTACCAAGAGCGTCGTCCCCCGTCTGCGGGCCAAGAAGCGGTTATTCAAGCGGGTGAAGGGGTCGGTCGGCGGACGTCGTCGCCTTCTCCGGACGGCGAAGGAATCGATCATCCGGGCCGGCGTTTATGCCCGGCGCGACCGGCGCCGCAAGAAGCGTGACTTCCGCCGCCTCTGGATCATCCGCCTGAATGCGGCGGCCCGGGAGCGTGGGATTCGCTACAGCCAGTTCATCGCCGGCCTTGAGAAGATTGGCTGTGAGCTCGATCGGAAGACGCTCTCCGAGATGGCGATCCTCGATCCGACCAGCTTCGACGTCATCGCCGAGCAGGTTCGTGACGCCCTCGGCATCGCGGCCCCGGCCGGCGTTGCCTGAAGAGGGCGGTTTGTCGCGTGGGCACCGTGTCGCTTGAATCGTTCCGCGCCGACGTCGAGCGTCTCCGCGCCGAGGCGGTTGCGGCGCTTGTGGTTGCCGGCGATGACGCGGAGCTCGAGCAGGCCCGAATCGAGTTTGCTGGGGCCAAGAGTGGGCGATTGAAGGGCATCCAGAAGCTTCTCGGCGGTCTCGATGGGGCCGATCGCCCGGAAGCGGGCCGGCTTTTTAACGAGGCGAAGGGAGCGATCACGGCCGCCCTCGATGCCGCCCAAGCGAGGCTCGCAGGGGCCTCCGCCGAGGCTGCGGCGATCGACGTCACGCTCCCTGGCCTCCCCTTCCGGCATGGCCACGTCCATCCAATCACGCAGACGATCCGGCGGGTCCAGGAGATCATGGCCCGGCTCGGCTTCGAGAGTGTCGATGGCCCCGAGGTCGAAGACCAGTGGCACAACTTCGAGGCCCTGGCGATCGGTGCCGAGCACCCGGCCCGCGATCCGCTCGACAATTTTTATCTTGCCGTCGCCCAAGGGACCGATCCGCTCCTGCTCCGGTCGCAGACAAGCACCGTGCAGATCCGCGTCATGGAGCAGCGCAAGCCGCCGCTACGGATTGTGTCGTTGGGGCGCGTTTACCGCCCCGACACTGCCGACGCCACCCATTACCCGATGTTTCATCAGGTGGAGGGGCTGCTTGTCGAGCCGGGGGCGACGATGGCCGATCTCAAGGGAGTGCTGCGGTTCCTCGCCTCGAGTTTCTTGGGCGGCGATGTTCATGTCCGCTTTCGGCCATCGTTCTTCCCGTTCACCGAGCCGAGTGTCGAGTTTGACATGGAGTGGGGCGGCCGCTGGGTGGAGATGGGAGGGGCGGGAATGGTCGATCCGGCGGTCCTCGCTGCGGTCGGCTACGACCCGGCGGAAGTCTCCGGCTTCGCCTTCGGGCTCGGGGTGGAGCGGATCGCCGCCAGGCGCTATGGCGTGGCCGACATCCGCGACTTCTACCGCAACGACGTCCGCTTCCTTCAACAGTTTTAGGATCGCTCCGCGTTTTCATCCGTCGCAACGGTGCGGCTCGCACCGATCGCCTTCGGGCGCGACTCTTCGGCCGGTGAGGCTCCGATGATCATCTCCACGACCTGGCTTGCCGAGTACGTCCGCTGGGAGGCGCCCGTAGAAGAGCTCGTCCGGCGGCTCCTCATGAGCGGGCTCAATCATGAAGCGACCTGGCCGGTGGGGGCCGACACGGCGATCGACATCGAGGTGACGAGCAATCGCCCCGATTGCCTGGGGCATGTCGGCGTGGCCCGCGAGGTGGCGGTGCTCTTCGACCGGCCGCTCCACATCCCAGCGCCCCGGCCCCTTGAAGCGAATGTGCCGGCCGCGGCGGCGATCGCGGTCGAGATCGTCGACCCCGACGTCTGCCCGCGTTACACAGCGCGGGTGATCCGTGGGGTGCGCGTGGGCCCGAGCCCGGCGTGGCTCGCCGAGCGATTGCGGACGATCGGCATTGAGCCGGTCAACAATGTGGTCGATGTCACGAACTACGTGATGATGGAATGCGGTCAGCCGCTCCACGCCTTCGATCTGGCAAAGGTCCGCGGGGGGCGGATCATCGTCCGGCGGGCCCGCGAAGGCGAGACATTCCGGGCCATCAACCACAAAGACTATTCGCTCACGTCCGGGATGGCGGTGATCGCCGACGCCGAGGGGCCGGTGGCGCTGGCTGGCGTGATGGGGGGGGCGGAGAGCGAGATCGCGGCCGACACCGTCGAAGTGCTTCTAGAATCGGCGCAGTTCGCGCCGCTGGTTGTGCGGGCGGCAGCGCGGGGGCTCGTCCTCATGAGTGCCTCTTCCTACCGCTTTGAGCGCGGGCCCGATCCGGCGGCCGTTGAGTGGGCCAGTCGTCGGGCGGCGGCGCTGATCCAGGAATTGGCTGGCGGCGAGGTGCTCGCTGGCGGGGTTGAGGCGGGGGCAATTGCCGGCGGGCGGGCAACGATCGACTTGCGGGCGGCGCGGGTTGAGGAGGTGCTGGGCGTGCCGGTGGCGGTGGGGCGGCAGGCGGAGATCCTCACCGGGCTGGGCTTTGTGAAGGAAGCGGCCTGCAGCGAGCGCTGTCGCTGGCAGGCGCCGAGCTGGCGCCGCGACGTGACGCGCGAGATCGATCTGGTCGAGGAGATCGCCCGGATCGAGGGCTATGACTCGATTCCGGAGGACCGGCCGATCCATGCCAAGCCCGTCGAGCAGTCGGCCCGGGAGCGGACGATCCGCGTGGCCGGCGAGGTGCTCGTGGCGGCGGGGCTGTGCGAGGCGATGACGCGGAGCGTCGTCTCCGAGGCGTTTGAGGCGACGGCGAGCCCATGGACAACGCTGCCGCCGCGGCGCGTGGCACCGGCGCTGGTTCGTGGGGCCGATCGGCTCAGGCGTTCGCTGCTCCCGAGTCTCTTGGAAGCCAGTGGCCACAACCGGGCCGTCGGGGCGCCGCACGGGGATCTGTTTGAAGTCGCCCGGGCGTATCTCGATCGAGGTGGGAATGCCGCGGGGGGTTCGCCGCTGGAGGAGCCGTTGCTTGTGTCACTCGTGGTAGGTGGGCCCTACGCGAAAGCAAAGGGGCTGGCCGAGGGGGTGATCGGGCGGCTGGGGGGCGTGGTCGAGTTTCGCCGCCGGGCTTTTGATCTGTTCACGCCGGGGCGGGCTGCGGAGATCGTGCTCGAGCGGGCCGGAGCGGAGCCGGTGCGCGTCGGTGTTGTTGGCGAGGTGAGCGACAGGGTGCTCTCCCGCTTCGGTCTTGAAGGGCCGGTGTCGGCGGCCGAGCTGCGGCTTGATCTGCTTGAGATCAGCGGCAGTCAGCCGCGGAAGCTCGTACCGCCGAGTGAGTTTCCGGCGGTGCAGCGCGATCTCAATTTCGTCGTCGATCAGGGGCTGTTGTGGGCGGATGTCGAGCGGGCGATCCGGAGCGCCCCGGGGGCGGATACCCTGCTCGAAGAAATCACGCTTGAGCAGGTGTGGGAAGATGCCCAGCGGCTTGGTGCTGGAAAGAAAAGCCTTGTTGTGGGCCTCCGCTTCCGCAGTCAGACCGGAACGATTTCGAGCGACGAATCGAAGCGGCTCGTTGAGGCGATCGTGGCCTCCTGTGGCCATTCCTGCAAAGCGATCCTGCGGGGGTGAGAAACACTTGGGGCACACTTTTTGGCTTCTGAGTAACTTTCCGGTCTCGATTGCTCCGTGTCTGCGATTGGGCGATTCAAACAGGCCTTCAACGCGACTTGACGCTTTTTCGCGTCGTGTCGATTTCGGACCGAGTGAATCGTTGAATCACAGAGGACGCAGGGAGGAACGTGGTGACGAGGTCGGTGGCATCGCCGAGCGACCGCCGCGGCAGTCGCCCTCACACGACACCTCGAAAAAAAATCTTCCCGAGGACGCGCCGCAGCAGACCCTTGAGCGTCGGCTCTAGGAGCCCGTCGAGGGCCCGCACGGCCTGCTCCTTGTAGCCTTCGAGGAGCAAGGCGGCCTTTTCGTCGGCCTTGCATGCGGCGATCGCGCCGCGGATCCGCTCGGCCGTCACCCCCGCCACAGGCTCGCCCCGGGCGAGGCGTCCAAGCAGCTCGCAATCGGCGCCGCAGGCCTGTTCGGCGGCGAGTGCCAGCACGACACTCGGCCGCGGCTGGGCACCGGGGAGGAGGCCGGCGTCGTTCTGGAGATCGTCGAGGTCATCTTTGATCTGGTAGGCGATCCCCACCGCCTCGCTGAAGGACCGGAGCACCTCGGCGAGGTCGCTACCGCGGCCGGCACAGAGGCTGCCGAGCTGGAGGGCGACGTCAAACGCTGGCGCGGTCTTGAGCCGGAAGATCTCGAGCACCTGCCGGCTCGCGAGCGCCGTGGGCGTGCGGCTCCAAGCAAGCTCTTCCCCCTGGCCCCGGCACAACAGCCGCTGCGACTGGGAGGCCGCGCGGACCGCCGCGGTGAGCGTCGCCGGATCGAGCCCCGATTCGGCGATCAATCGATACCCTTCGCCGATGAGGACGTCGCCGACGTTGAGCGCTACCGGGACGCCGTAGGCGCCGGGGAGCGTCGGCTCGCCATAGCGCTCGAGATCGCCATCCTCGATGTCGTCGTGGACAAGCGATGCCTTGTGGAAGCATTCAACGGCCACCGCGATCTTGCGAAGCGCGGCTTCCTGGGCCGGGGCCGGGGTCGGGCCCGGCACGAGCGCCGCGTGGACGGCGGCGGCGAGAAACGGCCGCCAGCGTTTGCCGCCGACGCCGAGCCATTCCCGCGCCACACGCTCCGCATGCCCCTCGGCGGGCCCGAGCAAGTCGTCGAGGACGGCCGGCTCAAACCAAGTTTTGACAGTGCTCTGGAGGCCCCCCAGATCGAGGCGCCGCGAGGTGTCGGCCGCCTCGAGATGGATGGAGTCCCACGCCCAGTCGGCGTCGACCATGGTGTCGATGCCGTCGTCCTGGAGAAGGGGGACGGCGACGGCGGGGATCGCCAGTGGCAGAGAGGATTGCACCGCAGCGGTAGTCGCAGCGGCGGCGGAATCCATCGTCGTCCGTTCGGCTGTCGACATGCCTGGTCCTCGTGGCAATTCCGTCTTCGCTCGGGGCTGGCCGGGCGTTCCCGGCTCCCCCCCGCATCTGCCGCTCTCAGGGCGGGGGCCAACCGGGGGATCCTATCACGCGGAGGGGGATGACGCCGCCGGAGCCATGCCTTGGGCCGTCTCGCCGAGCAGCGCTTCGAACCAGGTCGAGGCCGGGGCCGGTCTGCGATGGCGGGGGAAGGCTCAATCGTCGAGATGGTCGTCGTCGCCATCGTCGGCCGGCTCCGGCGCCGGCTCGGCCGGCCGGTGGTCAGCCGCGAGGGGGGAGGCGTTGGCCGCCGGCGCGTCGGACTGGCCGCCCGGTGGCCGCCGCACTCCGCGACGTCCGGCGGAGAGCCCGCGGAGCCGTTTGATGAGGCGGACGATGTCGGCAGGGAGGGGGCTCGAAAACTGCAGATCCTCCCCGGTCACCGGATGGACAAAGCCGAGATCGGCGGCGTGGAGCGCCACTCGCACCGCCTGGGAGCGATCGACGACTTCGCTGCCACGCGGTGCCGAATAGACCTTTTCCCCGCAGACCGGATGACCACTTTCGGCCAAGTGGATGCGGATCTGGTGGGTCCGCCCCGTCTCCAGCCGGCATTCGACAAGCGTAAAATCGTTACCAAAGTGCTCGACCGGCACGACATGCGTCACCGATCGTTTCCCCTCTTCGCCATCGGAGGAACCACGCCGGCCATCTCCGCGGTCGCGGAGCAGATGCGAGATGATCGTCCCCGCCTCGACCCGGCCGATACAGATCGCGAGGTAACGACGCTTCGTGGTGTGGGCCCGGAATTGCTCGGCGAGGATTCGTTCGGCGGGGACCGTCCGGGCAAAGACGAGCAGGCCGCTGGTTTCGCGGTCGATGCGGTGGACGGCCCGGACCATCGGCAGGCGGCGCGGGCCTACCCGTTCATCGCCGCCGCGAGGAGGAGCGCCGCGCGGGGCGCCGCCGCGTCGCGACCGGCCGTCGAGGAGGCGTTGCACGACCGCCGGGAGGAGCTCGTCGAGCGTGGGCTGGACTTGGCGGCGGCGGGCCGGCCAGTCGCGCTCCTCGGCATGGCGGGTGGTGGTTAATCCGGCCGGTTTTTCGACGACGACGACGGCGTCGTCGAGGTGGACCACCCTGACGTCGTCGGCCCGCGGAGGTGCCACGGCCGCTTCGGGGAGGACCTTCACCACCTCCCCTTCCTGGAGCCGCCGCGCCACGTCGGTGCAGATGTTGCCGTGGATCATCACGTGCCGCGAGCGGACGAGCTTCTGGATCCGCGACCAACTCGCCCCTTCGAGCTTGGCGCGGAGGAATCCAGCCAGGGTCTGCCGCGCGTCGCTCCTGCCGACGTGGAGGACCGTGCCGGTCGATTTCGGCTTCATCATGGGGGGGTGGGATGCTTGGGGAGGGAGGGGTTCGGGGGGCGGGCTAGCGGTCGACGAGGAGCGGCGGTTGGTTGCAAACGCCGACAAGGGAGAACAACGGGGCCGATCGCGTCCGCGACCGACCATTCTCCCCCCTCTCGTGCAGCCTGCCAGCGGCTTGACCGGGGTGGGACCGGTTCTAGACTCTACATCGGGCGGACCTCGCTGCGGCCGCCTCCGGCGGATTCGCCGTCTCCTTTCTTTTCACCCCCCAGAGGATCCCCTGCCGTGCCCGGCACCTGCGTCATCGGTCTGCAATGGGGTGACGAAGCGAAGGGGAAGCTCGTCGATCTCCTCACCGAGGAGCACGACCTTGTCGTCCGCTACCAGGGGGGTGCCAACGCCGGCCACACGGTCGTCTCAGGCGGTCAAACCTGGAAGCTGTCGCTCATTCCCAGTGGGATTCTTCGGGATAACGTCACCTGTGTCGTCACCGGCGGCGTCGTTCTCGACCCGGCGAGCGTGATCCGCGAGATCGACGGCCTCGAAAAGCGGGGCGTGACGATCGGCCGGAAGCTCCTTCTCTCCGACCGGGCCCATGTCGTCTTCCCCTGGCACGTCAGCGAGGATCGGTTCCTCGATGGCAGTCTGTCGAGCGGCGAGGCGATCGGGACCACCGGCCGAGGCATCGGCCCCTGCTACCGCGACAAGGTCGGCCGTTCGCTGGCAATCCGCCTCGGCGACTTCTACCGGCCCGATTTCCGGGAGAAACTCGCTCACGTTGTCGCCGTCAAAAACGGCCTCTTCGCTGGCTGGAAGGTCGGCGGAGTGACGATCGAGCCGCTCGATGCCGGGCAGATTCACGCCGAATATGCCGCCTACGGCGAGCGTCTCCGGCCCCATGTCGCCGACACGACCGCCTTTCTCCTCGACGAGATCGAGGCGGGGAAGCGGTTGCTCTTCGAGGGGGCGCAGGGCTCGCTCCTCGACATCGATCATGGCACGTTTCCGTACGTCACCAGCAGCAATTCCTCCGGCGTCGGCGTGTCGAGCGGATCGGGCGTGCCGGGGCGCTGGATCGAGCGCGTGATCGGCGTCGTCAAGGCCTACTCGACCCGCGTCGGCGGCGGGCCGCTCCCCACCGAGCAGGTCAACGCCATCGGCGCGCATCTGCGGGAACGCGGCCGCGAGTACGGTACGGTGACGAATCGGCCACGCCGATGCGGATGGTTCGATGCCGTCGCCGCCCGCTACACCGCCCGGCTGTCCGGGGTCGACTGCCTCGCCGTTATGCTCCTCGACGTCCTCTCCGGGCTCGACGAGGTGAAGATTTGCTCGGCCTACGAGATCGACGGTCGGCGCATCAGCCACTTCCCCAGCCACATCGACGACCTGAAGCAGGCGGTTGCGGTGTACGAGACCCTCCCTGGCTGGAGGGACGACCTGACTGGCGTGCGGGGCTACGATGATCTTCCCCCCCAGGCCCGGGCCTATCTCGACCGGATCGGCGAGCTCCTCGGCCGGAGGGTGTCGATCGTCTCCGTCGGCCCCGACCGGGCGCAGACGATCCTCCGTGACCGCAACGTCGTCGGCAGCCCCCCCAAGCCATGGCCACCACACCCGCACCCCTCGGCGGCGAACGTCTGACGCCGGTGGCGGCGCCGGTCGGCCCCGCCCCCAGCGCCCCGACCCCGCCGCGCCCCGATGCCCCTCCGCGGCATGTCGCCATCATCATGGACGGCAACGGCCGCTGGGCGAAGAGCCGCGGCCTGCCGCGCATTGAGGGGCACCGCCGCGGCGTGGCGAGTGTCCGCAGGACGACCGAGCAGTGCGTTCGCCTTGGCATCGACCAGCTCACGCTCTTTTGCCTCTCGAGCGAGAACTGGCGGCGCCCCGAGACCGAGCTCTCCTTCCTGATGTGCCTCCTCGAGCAGTATCTCGTCGAGGAGCGGGCGCTCCTCATGGAGCAGCGCGTCCGGCTGTCGATGATCGGGCGCCGTGAAGGTCTCCCCGCGGAGACGCTCGCCGCCCTCGACCGGACCGCCGAACTGACGGCCTGCAACGACGGCATGAAGCTCTGCTTGGCGATCAACTACGGTGCCCGCGGCGAGATTGTCGAGGCCGCCCGGCGCCTGGCCCGTGAAGTGCGCGCGGGGAGCCTCGATCCCGACGCGATCGACGAGGAACGCTTCAGTGGGGCCCTCGACACCGCCGGGATGGCCGATCCCGACCTCCTCATCCGCACCGCCGGCGAGATGCGCGTCAGCAACTTCCTTCTCTGGCAGATCAGCTATGCCGAGCTGTGGGTGACCGACGCCGCCTGGCCCGATTTCGATGAGGGGCAACTCGACGCCGCCCTCGCCTCCTACGCCTCCCGGGAACGTCGCTTCGGGGGGCTCGGCAAACCGTGACCCTGCCAGGCCTCACCACACCGCTTCCCGAATATGTCCCTCCCCGGCCCGCCGCGGGCACGCGGATGGCTCGCGTCGTCGTGGGCTTTGGCCTGCTGGGCGCGTTCCTGCCGCTGGTATGGGCCGATTTTGTCGGTCTGTGGGGCGCCGGCCCGGCGCTGTGGCTCCTCCCTGTAGCGCTCCTCCTGGCAGGTGCCGCGGCGCTTGAGTGTGCGGCGATCCTGGCCCACCGCGGGCTCGGGCCGCGGGTGGCTGTCCTTGTCGCCGGTTGTGTCGCCGTGCCCCTGGCGGCGGCGCTGGGCAGTCCGGCGTTTCGCGCCGCCACCGGCGGAGGAGCGCCGCTCAACTCGGCCGGGTGGGCAGCCGCGGCCGTCGTGGCCGCGATGATCGGGACGCTGCTGGTGGAGATCGTCTTCTATCGCCAGGGGAATGGGGCAATCCAACGGCTGGCGGGAACGGCCCTGGGGCTGTTGATGATCGCCCTGCCGATGGGCTTCGTCGTCAGCCTGCGGCTCACCGGCACGCCCGACTACGAGGGGGGCTGGCACCGGCCGGGGCTCGCGCCGCTGGTGGGGATGATCGCGGCGGTGAAGTTCGGCGATGTGCTCGCCTACCTCGTCGGTTCGACCGTCGGCCGTCACCGCATGGCGCCCGCCTTGAGCCCGGGGAAGACCTGGGAAGGAGCGCTGGGCTCGTTGGGCGGGGCCTTGATCGCCTCGTGGATCGTGTTTGTCGCGCTCCGTGGGCTGCTGGCGCCTGCCGACGGCGGGAGCGCAGAGCCCTATGGCGGTTGGATCGTCCACGGTGTGGTCGTCGGCGCGGCCGGGATGCTCGGCGACCTGGCCGAGTCGCTGCTGAAGCGCGAGGCTGGCGTCAAGGATTCGGGGGGAGCGCTCGGCGCCCTCGGAGGTGCGCTCGATCTGGTCGATTCGCTGCTCTTCGCCGCGCCCGCCGCATGGTTGCTGTGGGTGCTTTCGTTTCCTTCCTGAACAGGCTTCTTCGATCGCGACCACGCCGCCACCTTCCCCGGGGAACTTTTCATGGATCGCCTGCTTCTCGCCGTGGCCCTTCTCTGCTTCTTCTGGAGCGCCCGCCCGGCTCTGGCCGACGACGGTAACTGGCCGGCCTTTCGCGGCCCGGCGGCGCGGGGCGTGGCGCTCGGGGCCGGCCTCCCCGATCGCTGGTCGGCCACGGAGAACGTCGCCTGGAAGACCGACATCGCCGGCCGCGGGTGGTCGTCGCCGGTGGTCTGGGGCGACAAGATCTTCCTCACCACCTGCGAATCGACCGGGGAGGTCGAGGAGGCAAAGAAGGGGCTTTACTTCGGCGGTGACCGCGCGGAGCCCTCGGACGCGACCCACCGGTGGAAGGTGCTCTGCCTCGACCTCGAATCGGGGAGCATCCGCTGGGAGAAGATCGTCCATGAGGGGAAGCCGAAGCAGCCGATCCACGTCAAGGGGAGCTATGCCGCCGAGACGCCGGTCGTCGACGGCGATCGGCTGTGGTGCCTGTTCGGCAATGTCGGCCTCTTCTGCCTCGATCACGACGGCAATCAACAGTGGCGCCGCGAACTGCCATCGCACACGATGCGCAACGGCTGGGGCACCGCGGCCTCACCGGCGCTCCATGCCGGCCGGATCTATCTCGTCGACGACAACCAGGAAGCCTCCGGGATCGTCGCCCTCGACGCTGCCACCGGCGCCGAGATCTGGAAGACCGATCGCGACGAGAAGAGCAACTGGGCCACGCCCTTTGTCTGGGTGACGCCCGAGCGCACCGAGATCGTCACCGCCGGCACCGGAAAGGTGCGGTCGTACGACACCGACGGGAAGCTCCTCTGGTCGCTCCAGGGGATGTCGTCGATCACGATCGCCACGCCCTACGAGCACGACGGCTTGCTCTGTGTCTCGTCGGGCTATGTCATGGACCGCAGCAAGCCGCTGTATGCGATCCGCCCCGGTGCCAGCGGCGACATCTCGTTGGCGCCGGGCGCGACGTCGAACGTGGCGATCGCCTGGAGTCAGCCGTCGGCCGCCCCCTACAACCCGTCGACGGTGGCCCTCGACGGTCGCGTCTACGTCCTCCACGACCGCGGCTTCCTCGCCGCCTATGCCGGGAGCGACGGCCGGGAGCTCTTCTCCCCGCAACGGATCCCCGAAGGGCGGGCCTTCACGGCGTCGCCGTGGGGGGCCGACGGAAAGGTGTTCTGCCTTAACGAGGATGGCGTGACGTTTGTGTTTCAGGGGGGGGACAGCTTCGCGCCGCTCCACACCAACACCCTCGCCGAGGACGACATGTGCATGGCGACGCCGGCCCTCGCCGGCCAGCGGCTCCTAGTCCGCACCGCCGCCCGGGTCTACTGCTTCCGCCGTGCCGACTGACGCGGCGGGGCCGGTCGGGCTCGGCCGGCCGCATTCCGGGCTTTCCGGCCGGTTTTCAGGCCGGGAGACTGCCGGGCTGCGGCGGGCGAGGAACCTGCCGGAGGATCCCCGCCGGCGTGGCCGGCGGCGGCGGGTATACTCAAACCGTCTGGGTTGATCCTCTCCTCTCTCTCGACCGTCGACGCCTCATGCGTCGCGGGCTCCGATGTCCCGCACCACGATCGCAGTGGTCGACTCCAAGCGGATCCTGGCCATCTTTGGCCCAAGGGACCAGCATCTCCGCAGGATCCGCTCGAGCTTGGGGGTGAATGTCTCCGCGCGGGAGGGCTCCATCCGCATCGAAGGGGAGGACCAGGCCGTCAAACGGGCCACGACGGTGTTCGAGCAGCTCGACCGCGTCGCCCGGGAGCGTGGCGCCGTTGATGGCACTGATGTCGCGCAGGCGATCGCGATCGTCACCGGCGAAGAGGCTCCGGTCCACCACGAGCCGATCGACATCCACCGGGCCGGCCGGCATGTCATGCCGCGGTCGGAGGGGCAGGCGGCCTACGTGCGGGCGATCCGCGATCATGATGTCGTTCTCTGCAGCGGCCCGGCAGGGAGCGGAAAGACGTTCCTTGCCGTGGCGATGGCGGTGTCGCTGTGGCGCGCCGAGCAGGTGCGGAAGATCATCCTGGTGCGCCCCGCGGTCGAGGCCGGCGAGAGCCTCGGCTACCTGCCGGGGGATCTTCAGGCGAAGATCAACCCTTACCTGCGTCCGCTCCTCGACGCCCTCCGCGAACTGATCGACTTCGAGTTGCTCAAGCGGCTCGGCGAGCAGGATGTCGTGGAGATGGTGCCCCTGGCGTACATGCGCGGGCGGACGCTCAACAACGCCTTCATCATCCTCGACGAGGCCCAAAACACGACCGTCTCGCAGATGAAGATGTTTCTGACGCGGCTCGGGATCGGCTCGAAGATGGTGATTTCCGGCGACACCACGCAGGTCGATCTCCCCCCGAACCGGACCAGCGGCCTCGTCGACGCCATGCGGCGCCTCCAGCAGGTCCCCGGCTGTTGCCGGGTCCGCTTGGCCGGATCCGATATCGTCCGTCATCCGCTCGTGCAGCGGATCGTCGAGGCCTACGACGACGATGCCCATGACGACCACGGTCGCCCGCCGCGCTGATCGAACCTCCATCCCCTCTGCCGCCATCGCCGCACCATGCCCGTCGCCCCATCCTCCTACCGCCGCACCGTCCGTCGCGGCCATTCCGTGGAAGGGCCACAGGGCTTTCTCGGGGCGCTCTTCGAGCGCGTGTCGCGAGCGGAGGTTCTCCTCCGCCTGGCGCTCTGTCTGGGAGCGGCCACCGTACTCCTGATCGCGCTGCATGGGTGGACCGAGCCGATGCCGTGGCACTCCGGCTCGGTGGCCACCCGGGGGATCGCCGCCCGCGTCCCCTTCGTGAAGCCCGATCAGGGGCTGACCCGCGAAGCCCAGGAGCGAGCAGCGGACCAGGTGCGCGTCGTCTACACCCAGGATCCGGCCCCGCTGCTGCGGCTCCGCGACGGGCTGAAGAACCGGGCTGCCGAGATCGGCGCCGCCGACGCCCTCGATGTCGTCTCCCGGGACGCGTGGCTCGAGTTCGCCCCCGACGCAGGCCCGGTGCTTGTCGGCCTCCCGGATCGGGCGGCGATCGACAACGGCCGACCGGGCGCGGCGAAGACACCGGACGCGGCCGCCGACAGGGCGTCCACCGCGGAGGATGCCGCTGGGGACCGGGGCAGCGTCGAAGCGGAAGCGGCCGGCGCGGGCGGGGATGCCCCGGTCGACCCGGCGCTGGCAGCGCACGTTGCCGAGTTCGAAGCCTTCCGGGCGCACCTCGACACGAAGGAGAAGCAGCTCGAGTTCGACAAGGGGATCGATCAGGCTTTCTCCGACCTGATCGCGACCGGCGTCCTCGAGACGATTCAGCACCGCTTCGACGAGGGGAGCCAGACGGAGATCGATGTCCATCCGCTTGGAAATCTCGCCACGATCGCCCGCGTCCAGGTGGCCGACGTGCTCCTCGGGGAGGCGAAGAATCGGCTCCGGCTCCGCCTCAGCGAGGAGCTCGGCGCGGGGGCGTTCGCCGACAGGATCGACGCCTGGATCGAGCCGAAGCTCGCCGGATCACTCGAGATCGATCCCGAGGCGACGCAGCAGGCGCGGACCGAGGCTCGCGAGAAGACGCCGCAGCAGGTCGTCAAATACTCCACCGGCGACATCCTCTCCGCCCCCGGCGAGCCGGTGGGCGAAGACGAGCTGGCGCTGCTCCGGTACGAGCACGAGGCCTATGACGCCTATCAGAAAAGCCACGAGCGCGCCGGCCGGATGCTGTCGATGCTCGGCCTGTTCGTGGCGATGTTCACGCTGTCCGGATTCTATATCCACATGCACCACCGCGAGGTCCTCGACGACCTCGGCCACGTCGCTACGCTCCTCGGCCTGGCCGTGGTGACGACGATCGTCTGCCTGTTCGCCTCGGGCGACGCCTGGCGGGCGGAGATCGTGCCGTTGCTCGTGTTCGCGATGACGGTGGCGATCGCCTACGACGAGGATCTCGCTCTGCTCCTCGCCGCCGAGGTGGCCCTCGTCGTCGTTATCGGGCTCGGCCGGGGGCTCGTCGACTATGTCACCCTCACCGCGGCGGCGGCGGCGATGGTCTTCTGGATGGGTCGGTTGCGGAGCCGCAGCAAGCTCATCTACGTCGGGCTGTGGGCGGGGGTGGTGGCGCTGATGACGCAGCTCGGAGCGGAGCTCCTCGACGGCCGGTCGATGAGCACCCAGCTGCTCTACGACGCCGGTCGGACGGGGATCTGGACGCTCTTGGCCGGCTTCCTCATGACCGGCCTGCTCCCGTTCATCGAGCGGAGCTTCGGCGTCCTCACCGACTTGAGCCTCCTAGAGGTGGGGGACGTCGCCCATCCGCTCCTCCAGGAGCTCGTCCGTCGTGCCCCCGGCACCTACAACCATTCGATCAACGTCGCGAGCATCGGCGAGGCGGCGGCCGAGGCCATCGGTGCCCGGGGGCTGCTGGTGCGCGTGGGGGCCTATTTTCACGACATCGGCAAGATGCTCAAGCCGGTCTACTTCGTGGAGAACCAGGGGCAGCAGGGGAGCCGTCACGAATCGCTCGTGCCGGCGATGAGCACGCTGATCATCGTCGCCCATGTCAAGGAAGGGGCTGAGCTGGCCCGGCAGTACAAGCTCCCCCAGCCGATCGTCGATCTGATCGCCGAGCACCACGGCACGACGCTCGTGGAGTATTTCTACCGGCGTGCGACCGAGCGGCAGCAGGCCAATCCCGACGGTGGCGAAGTCGACGAGTACACCTACCGCTACCCCGGCCCGAAGCCGAGCACGCGCGAGTCGGCGGTGCTCATGCTCTCCGATGCCGTCGAGAGCGCCAGCCGGGCCCTCACCGAGCCGACACCGGCCCGGATCCAGGGGCTCGTCCACGATCTGGCGATGAAGCGGCTCCTCGACGGCCAGTTCGACGAGTGTGGCCTGACGCTCGAGGAGCTCGAGATCATGGAGCAGAGCCTCGTGAAGAGCCTCACGGCTGTCTACCACGGCCGCGTCAAGTATCCCGATCAGCAGAGGACGGCCTGACCGGCTGGAGGCGACATGATGAACCGCTGGATGGCGCGCCTGTGAAGAGTGGAAAACAGCGGCAGCGATCGGCTTCTTCCGGTGACAGCACGACCGTGGCCGCGGCGACCGACGAACTGGTGATCGAGGTGGTCGATCGTCAGCGGCGCGTGAAGCTCGGGCGCGGGTGGCTCGAGCGGCTCGTGCGGAAGGCACTCCAGGCGGAGAAGGTGACCGCGGCCGAGGTCTCAGTGCTGCTCTGCGACGATCGGCGGATCGCGCGGCTCCATGACGAATGGATGGGAGACCCAACCCCCACCGACGTGATCACGTTTGATCTCTCCGTGCCGGTGGGGATGCCGGGGGGCGACGCCGTGCTACGCGGGGACATCGTTGTCAGCACCGAGACGGCGGTGCGGATGGCCAAGGAAGTCGCCTCGACCCCGCGTCTGGAGACGGCCTACTACGTGATCCACGGGATCCTTCATCTGACGGGCCACGATGATCTGGCGCCGGGGCCGCGGCGGGCGATGCGCCGCCGCGAGCGGACGCTCATGGAAGCGATCGGGCTGCCGGCGCCCTCCCGGCTAACAGGCCCCCGCACGACGCGGTCCGGTGGGGTGGGACGATGAGCCCGGATCCGTTGGCGACGGCCCTGGTACTCCTCGGGATCGCCAGTCTGGCCGCCGTTCAGGCCCGCGCGGCCCGTGGCGCGCCGCGTCATCGGGTCCATGAGATCTGTCGCGACCGCGGCACGCCGGGATTGGCCGACGAGATCTTCGACGGCAGCGAACCGGTGGCGTTCATCGCGGCCACCATCGTCGTCGTGGCGGCAACAGCGGCGACGCTCGTCGCGGCGCGCTCGCTCGATCTTCAGCTCGTGCCGGGGCGGATCCGTCTGCCGGTGATGCTCCTCTGGATGGGGATCGTCTGGTTTCTCCTCGTCGCGGCGCCGATGCTCCTGGCGCGGACGCTCGGGCCGAGGATCCTCGTCGCCACCTGGCCGCTGTGGCGACCGTTGGTGGCGATGGTGACCCCGTTCGTCGGCGGTGTCTCGAAGATGGCCACGCTCCTCGCCGTCACCTTCGGGCGACGCGCCGGGACGACCGACGAACCGACCGTCGAGGAGGAGGTCAGGCAGGTCGTGGACGACGCCCTGCGGGAGGGGCGGCTGGAGGGGGCGGCCCGCGACATGATCGAGGGGGTGATGGAACTGCGCGACGCGCGCGTGTCGCAGATCATGACCCCGCGGACGGCGATGGTGACGCTCCCGGTCAACGCCCCCTGGGCGGAGGTGCTCGCCGTGGCGACCGAGAGCGCCCATACGCGGATGCCGGTTTGGGACCGTTCGCCTGACGACATCATCGGCATCCTCCATTCCCGCGAGCTTCTCACGCACCTCGCCGCCGCTGCCGGCGGCGGCGCCCCTGCAGCGCCCCCCGTGCTCCGTCCGCTACTCCGGCCGCCGTACTTCGTGCCGGAGTCGATGAGCGTCCAAAACCTCCTCCGCGAGTTTCAGCGGACGCACACCCACATGGCCGTGGTCACCAACGAGTTCGGCGGGGTTTCGGGGGTGGTGACGATCGAGGATGCCCTCGAGGAGATCGTCGGCGAGATCGCCGACGAGCACGACGAGGCCTTCTCTGACGGCCTCCGGCTGGTGTCGGAGGGGGTCTGCGAGGCGATGGCCAACGTCCGCCTCGAGGATCTCGCCCAGGCCACCGGTCTCGACCTGCCGACGGAGGCCGACTACGAAAGCGTCAGCGGGTTCGTCTTCCACCACCTCGGGAGGATCCCGGTTGCCGGCGAGCGTTTCGAGTCGCATGGCGGCCGGTGGGAGGTGCTCACCGCCACGCGGAGCCGGGTCGACCGGGTCCGCGTCACCCGCCTTGCCCCCCCGGATTGACGCACGATGCCAGCGGACAAGGCCCACGCCGTCGTGATCCGCGCCGTGCCTTTCGGGGAGACCAGTGCCGTGGTCACGGTTTTCACGCGCGAGTGCGGCAAGCTGCGGGCCTTGGCGAAGGGGGCGTGGCGTCCGAAGAGCGCCTTTGACGGCGCCCTTGACCTGCTTTCGGTCTGTCAGGTAATCGTCCTCCGCAGATCGACCGACGGGCTCGACCTGCTCATCGAGGCCTTTCTCGAACGCAGGTTCCGTGTCGCCACGAGTCTGGCGGCGGTCCACGGCGGGATGTACGTCGCCGAACTGCTCGATGCCCTCACCGCGGACGCCGATCCGCAGCCGGAGTTGTTCGATGCGGCCGACACTGCACTTCTTTGTCTCTCGGGTCATGAAGGCCCCGACGCGCTCGTCTGGCCGGCCGTCGTCCGCTTCGAACTCGCCGCCCTCCGTGCCGCCGGCCAGGCGCCCGCGCTCGGCCGCTGTGCGGAATGCCGCGCGGCCGTCCCTGCCACCGGGCGGGTCGCCTTCGGGATGCTCGACGGCGGTGTGCTCTGCGCGGCCTGCCGCAGCGGCCGTCGCGCGGTTGTCTCGGTGTCGGCCGCGGCCCTTGCGGTGCTCCGCGGCCTCCGCACCGGCTCGGTCGAGAGGCCGATCGAGACCCCGGTCCTCGGGGAGCTCCGGGCCGTCATGAATACGTACGTCGCCCATGTCCTGGGAAGGAAATCGCGGCTCAGCCCGCGGCTCGTTCCCGCTCTCCCCTCCCGCTCCCTCCCCACACGCGACGCCTGAACCGCGCCGACCGCGCCGACACACCCCGGGTGCCCCCCATGCCGCGCTCCAGTCATCCCCGCCGCCCCGGAAGCCAGCCTCCCGGGCTGATCTTGGCCGCCGCCCTGGCGGTCCTGCTCAGCGGCTGCGCGACGACACTCAAGACACCGAAGTGGCCCTGGTCGAAGCGCGACGACGAGGCGGGGCGGAAGGTGGCCGGGGAGCTGGGGGAGGATGCCGACAGCGAGATCATTTCGTCGGAATACACGCCCCCCCCCGACCCGGGTTGGGATTGGTTCAAGGGGGACAACGTCAAGCGCCGCTGGAAGCGGCTGGTGGGGCGCGGGCCGAACGAGCCGGTGGCGCGGCGGGCGCTGGCAGAGGCCGACGGCCTTTACAACCAGCGGAAGTTCAAGGAGGCAAGCGGCAAGTACAAGGTGGCGATCGACCGCTGGCCCGACTCGGCGATCGAGGAGGAGGCGATGTGGCAACTCGCCGAGTGCTGGTTCTTCACCGACCAGTACCCGAAGGCGGAGGATGCCTACGACGAGATCGTGAAAAAGTATGCCAACACGCGCTACCTCGACCGGATCGCCCAGCGTCAGTTCGTCATCGCGCAGTACTGGATTGCCCTCGATGACAAGCACCACTACCTGACGATCGTGCCGAACCCCTTCGACCGTTCCCGACCGATCTTCGACACCCGCGGCCGGGCCCTCAAGGCCTACGATCACGTCCGCATCAACGATCCCCGTGGGCAGTTGGCCGACGACAGCATCATGGCCCAGGCCAATGCCCACTTCCTCGAGCGGCAGTGGATCGACGCCGACTACTTCTACACCCTCCTCCGGGGCGAGTATCCCGACAGCGACTTCCTCCTTCAGGCTCATCTCCTCGGTCTCCAGGCCAAGCTCCGCGCCTACCAGGGGGCGGGCTACGAGGGGGGCGTGCTCGACGAGGCGGAGGTGCTCACCGACCAAACCCTCGTGCAATTCCCCGATCAGCTCGCTCGGGCCGATCAGGACCGCGTCCTCGGTGTCCGGGCGGAGATCCACGCCCAGCAGGCGCTGCGCCACTGGAACCGGGCCGAGTTCTACGCCAAGGGGGAGCACTACACCTCGGCCAGGATCTACTACGCGCTGATCGCCCGCGATCGCCCCGAGACGCTCCTGGCGGCAAAGGCCCGCGAGCGGCTCGGCATGCTCGCCGGGAAGGATGATGTCTCCGACAATCCTTTCCCGACGCTCACCGCCTTTCTCAATCCCGATTCGCTCAAAGAAGCGGAGCTCGACGCCATGGCCGAGGCCGACGCTGTCATCGCCCGCGAGGACAATTCCGGCTCGTCCGGTCCGATCCGCTGATCGCTCCTCTCCGCCGAGCGCACTTCTGTGTTCTGCGTGCGGGGCTTGCCGACGCCAACTTGTCAGGATCTCGAGCCATGCCCACCGGCCACGCCATATCTCGCCGGGGGTGGCTGTTGGCCGTTGCGGGCCTGGCGGTCGGCACCGCCGGCTGCGCCGGCTACCGGTTCGGCAACAACACGCTCTACGCGCCGAACGTCCGCACCGTCTACGTCCCGATGATCCAGAGCGATTCCTACCGCAACGTCCCCAGCGTCGATCTTGGTGAGCGGCTCACAGAAGC
>CAMBFA010000030.1 GCA_945865325.1 Candidatus Kuenenia stuttgartensis | reverse complement strand
GGCACGCCCGGCGGCGACATCCTCGGGCGGATGCTCGCGGCCGCCACCGATGTCGAGACCGTGGCCGATGCCGACAGCGCCGATCTTGTCGTCGAGCCGTTGGGCACCGCGGGGACCGGCGCAGCCATCCAGGTCGCAGCCATCCAGGTCGCAGCCATCCAAGTCGCCGCCGCGGCCCCCGCAACTCCTGCCGCCGCCGCCGGCGCGGAGGAGGCCGCGGATGGCGAGGATAGCGCGCGTGACGAAACCGGCCAGGCACCGGCCCCCCCGCGCCCGATGGTTCTCGATCCGGCTCCCTTGGCCGTCGAGGATCATCCGCTCGTCCGCGATCTCGCCTGGAACGGTTTTCTCTCCGGCCCTGCCGGCCCGATCACTCCCGGCGAAGGGGACGAGCCGCTGGTCTGGAAAGGGGCCAGGCCGCTTGTCCTGCTGCGCAAAAAGATCGCGGAGACTGGCACTGTCGGCGAGCTCCTCCTGATCAACGTCGATCTCGACGGCTCGACCGCGGCCCGGACCCCGGCGCTCGTCGTTCTCCTCGAGCGCTTCGTGGAGCGCGTCCGCGGCCGGATCGAGCGGCCGTGGGCCAACACCTTCCAGACCGAAGAGGAGATCCCGATGCCGCCTCTGGCGGCGACGCTCGTCATCGAGCCACTCGCGGGCCTCGCCGCAGAGTCGAGCATGGCGCCTCGGCCGCGCTCGCAGCCCTTCCGGGGACGAGCGCCGACCGACGCCGGATTCTTCGCCGTCGCCCCGCGCGACAGCGAAGCCTCTGCGCCGCCGCTGCTCCACGGCGCGACCCAACAGGCCGATCCCCGGGAATCGGACTTCCGCACGGCCGGCCCGGCCGACACCGTCTCTGAGGTCCGTCTCGAGTTGGCCCGGCGGCAATCGGTCGCCGATCCTTTCCTCCCCGGCTGGCTGGCGCTGGTGGCCGCGGCCCTCCTTGTCGCTTGGGGATGGAAGCAAACGCGGCGCGGCGCGTCGGCCGCGGGAGGCACGCCATGATCCGCTTTCTTGCCCCCCATTGGTTTCTCCTCGTGCCGGTGCTCGTCGTTGCGGGATGGCAGTGGCGGGCGCTCGGCCTCACGCGCCCTCTCCGGGCCCTCTGCCTGGGGCTGGTCGTGTTGCTTTTGGCCGGGCCGCAGATCCGCAGGCAGGGAGACGGGCTCGATGTCTGGCTCCTCATCGATCGCTCCGATTCGGCGACCGAGGCCCTCGGGCCCCGCCTCACCGAATGGGAGACGATCCTGACAGCGTCGAAGGGGCGCGATGACCGGCTGATCGTCGTCGACTTCGCCGACGAAGCGGTGACGCGCGGGGCGATCCTCCGCGCCGGCGCCGCAGGCACCGAGTACGCCGGCCGCACCGGCGCCACACGGCTGAAGTCGGCAGCGCTCCATGCCCTCGCCCAGATCCGCCCCGACCGCGCTTCCCGACTCCTCGCCCTCACCGACGGCTTCTCCACCGAGCCGGTCGACGGCCTCGCCGAGACGCTCGTCGAACGCGGCGTGCCGCTCGACCTCCGCTTCCCGCCGCTATCCCTCGACGAAGACTACGCGATCGCCGCCATCGACATGCCGCGGCGCGTTCTCCCCCGCGAAGGCCTGATCGTCAGCGTCGTTATCCGTGGCCCAATCGATGCGACGGTGCCGGTGGAGGTGTCGCGCGACGGCGAGCCGATCGCGGGGCTCACCGCCGAGGTGATCGAAGGGCAGGCCCGTGTCCGATTTGCCGACCGGCTCGCGCAGCCGGGGAGCCATCGCTATTGCGTCCGCATCCTACCGGAGCGCGACGCCCATCCCGGCAACGACGTCGCCGAGCGATGGATCGAGGTCGTCGGCGGCCCGCGCGTTCTCGTCGTCTCCGGCTACGAGCCCTCCCCTCTGGCCACGCTCCTCCGGGCCCAGGGGATTGAGGTCGAGGAAGTGGCAGATCTCGCCAAGGTTCACGTCGGGATGCTCGCCGGGGCGAAGGGGGTGATCCTCGACAACGTCCCGGCCCACCGCCTCGACCCGGCCTTCATCCGTGGCCTCGAGTTCTTCGTCACCGAGCAGGGAGGGGGGCTGGCGATGATCGGCGGCCGGTTCTCCTTCGCCGGTGGTGGCTGGTCGGGCTCGGCCATCGCCGAGCTCCTCCCGGTGACCATGGAATTGAAGGAGGAGCACCGCAAGCTGGCGGTGGCGATGGCGATCGTATTAGACCGCTCCGGGAGCATGGCGATGACCGCGCCCGGCACGGGGCGAACGAAAATGAGCCTCGCCGACGACGGTGCCGCGCGGTCGATCGAGCTCCTCGGTGAAAGCGATTTCGTGGCAGTGATCCCCGTCGATTCCGCCCCCCATCCCCTCTCCGACGGGCTCGTCGCCGTCGGCCCCAACCGCCAGCAGCTGATCAGTGCTACGCGGCGCGTGACCAGCGGCGGCGGCGGCATCTACTGCTACACCGGCCTCAAGGCGGCCTGGTCGATGCTCGAGGGCGCCGAGGTCGGCCAGCGGCACGTGATCTTGTTTGCCGATGCCGCCGACGCCGAAGAGCCGGGGGAATACAAGGCGCTCCTGGCGGAGATGACGGCGGCAAAGTGCACCGTGAGCGTGATCGGGCTCGGCTCGGAGACGGATTCCGACGCCGAGCTCCTCCGTGACATCGCCCGCCTCGGCAACGGTCGGGTGTTCTTCAATGCCAATGCCGCGGAGCTCCCGGCGCTGTTTCAGATGGAGACGGCGACGATCGCGCGCTCCGCGTTTCTCGAGGACCCCGTCGGCGTCAACGGCACCCCCGGCTGGCTCGAGATCGCCGCCACCCCGCTCGACTGGCCGGCGACGATCCCCGCCTACAACCTCGTCTATCTGAAGGCCCAGGCCGCGCAGGCCGCCGTCTCGACCGACGACTACGCCGCTCCGCTGGTCGCCTTCTGGCAGCGGGGCGCCGGCCGGGCCGCATCGGTCGCCTTTCCCTTGGGCGGCGAACATTCCGATTCGACCCGGGCCTGGGAGGGCTGCACGGCGCTGGTCGGCACGCTCGGCCGCTGGCTCATCGGACCCTCCTCCCCGGAAGGGATCGGGCTGCGAACAACCGTCGACGGCAGTCGGGTCCGATTCGAGCTCCATCACGATGAGTCCTGGGCCGATCGGCTGGCGATCGCCGCGCCGCGATTGGCGGTCGCCCGGGGGAGCGGGGGCACGAGCGCTGCGATCCCCTGGGAGCGGATTGCCCCCGGGACGTACAGCGCCTCTCTCGAGCTCACCGACACCGACTTCCTCCGCGGGGCAGTGACGGTGGGCGACGCGGTGCTCTCGGCGGGCCCACTCGATGTCACGGTCGATCCGGAATGGACGTTTGATCCACGGGCTCGCGATCAGGTCCGCGCTACGGCGCTGGCCAGCGGCGGCGTCGAGCGACTCGATTTGAGCGACGTCTGGACAGCCCCGCGGCCAGTGGCCTGGCAGGGGCTGGGGCGCTGGCTGACGCCGCTCCTCCTCCTCGCGATCCTCTTCGAGGCGCTCCAGACGCAGACGGGGTGGAAGCCAGGAGGGTAGACGATTCCGAGCTTTCGCCCATCATCATGCGGCGTCAAACGTGCTGGGACTGGAAACCTTTGATGACATCTGCGACGTACGCAATCATCTCTGGAGTCATCTCGGGAAAGATCGGCAAGGATAGGATTCGATCTTGATGGCCGTAAGCAACCGGAAAATCCACAGGGGAATGTCCGAGATACGCATAAGCCGGATAGAACGGGAGCGCCTTGGGGTAATTGAGCGAAGTCGCTACGCCAGCATCTCCGAGCGAACGACGAAGGTCGTCTCGATGCTCCGAACGGACCACGTAAAGGTGCCACACATGCGTCCGATTCAATCCCACCACAGGTCGAGTGATTCCCGGCACATCAGACAGAAGCCGATCATAGGTTTCCGCGACACGCCTCCGCTGGGCGGTCCACTTGGCCAGATGCGGTAGTTTCGCTGAGAGGATCGCGGCTTGGAGGCCGTCCAATCGACTGTTGATCCCCTCGATGAAGTGGTCTCCCTTGCCGCCATGCCGAGCGTAGAGTTCGCACCAAGCAGCAAGTTTGGCATCCTTGGTCACGATGCCTCCGGCATCGCCCATGGCTCCAAGATTCTTTCCCGGATAGAAGCTAAATGTCGCGGCCACGCCCATGGTGCCTACTTTACGCCCTTTGTATTCCGCCAGATGGGCCTGGGCACAATCTTCGATCACCCAGAGGCCCCGGCGACGGGCAATCTCCAGGATCGGATCCATATCGGAGGGCTGACCGTAAAGGTGTACAGGGATGATCCCCACCGTACGCGGACTGATAAGTTCTTCGATTTTGGCTGGATCGATCGTGTATGTATCCGGGTCGGTGTCGCAGAAAACGACCCGCCCCCCGGTTTGCGTTATGGTCTCGGAAGTCGATATCCAAGAGTGGGCCGTCGTGATGACCTCGTCGCCTGGACTGACTCCAAGCCCCTTCATCACGATATAGATCGCGTCCGTGCCGTTGGCACAACTCACGCAGTGATCCACCCCAAGAGCAGCCGCAAACTGCTCCTCGAAGAGCGTCACGTGTCTGCTACGAATGAATGAGGATTCCTCGATCACCTCCCGAATGGCCCGGTCGATGTCGTCTCGGATGCTGAGGTACTGTGCGTGGAGATCGATGAAGGGAATAGTCTTGTTCACCACGGAATGTCTTCGGTTAGAGAAACTTTATGGAACGGAACGAATGGGTGACAATAAGACTAACTACGACAAGAAATGTGCCGCGGCCCCCGAATCAGACGGCAACGCCCCAGCACCGGAGAACGATCCAATTAACCGTCGCGTTTCCCCAGCCGAAAAGACTTCGGAGCGTCGCGAAGAAACACTTCCCTGCGGGTTTCGATCGATTCATAAATCGCCGTTATCAACTCAACGCTTTGTCGACCGGCAAGACCGTCGACGAGTGGCGGAGTCCCGAGGGTGACGCTCATCACCACGTGATCGTAGTAGGCCTGGTGGCCGAAGCCGTAGACGTTCGGCGGGTTGACCGAATAATCGGCAAGAACGTTCTCGTCTTCTGGTTGCGGCTCCACAAAATTCCACACCTTCATCTCGTTGACGGCGAAACCACCGATCACAACGGTTCCACTTTCTCCGAGAAGCGAGATCGAGCCCTCGAGATCCTTCGGTCTCGCGGCCGTCGTGGCTTCAATCACGCCGAGGGCCCCGCTGGCGAAGCGGAGCACAACAACCGCCGTATCCTCTGTCTCGACGTCGACCAACGCCGTGGTACTCATGGCGAATACGCTTTCCACACTCCCCATCATCCACTCGAGCAGGTCGATATGATGGCTGGCCTGATTGGTGAGCACACCTCCATCAAGGGCCCACGTGCCTCGCCACGCGTCAAGGTCATAGTACGACTGCGGGCGGCACCAACGAACGCGGACAGTCCCCAACACGAGTTTGCCGAATCTTCCCGCCTCATAGGCTTCCCGCATCTTGACCACAGGGACGTTGAAGCGGTTCTGCTTGACGACGAACAACTTCACCCCGGCCCGGTCACAGGCCTCGATCATCCGATCCGCGCTGGCGAGCGTGAGCGCGAGCGGCTTTTCAACCACCACATGCTTGCCGTACGAAGCCAACGCAACAACATGGTCAGCGTGGTTGCCGCTCTCGGTCAAGACGACCACGACGTCAACAGCCTCCTGCCGCATCATCTCGTGCATGTCCAGATACCAAGGCACCGCGAAGCGGCTGCCGATGGCCTGAGCCTTTTCTTCTGCGATGTCGCAGACAGCCGCGAGGCGTGCTCCACGGACCTGGTCATACCCGAGCAGTTCCGCGTGTCGCTTGGCGATGCGACCACAGCCGACAAGTGCAAAATTGAGCATGGTTTATCAGGAACAAACCTGGGCGAACGGCGGGAGCTCAAGCAGAGCGGCGAGGTCCTCGACCCCCCCGAAACAACTCCTGAGTACATGCGGAGCCGGTCAATTTTGCAGAGTTTTGAAAGTCCGTCAACTGGCGGTTTTCAAGCGTGAAAGCCGCAATCCATCGGACGTGGCATACGAAGGCTCGGATGCACGCGTTGGTCATCCTCACGGCATCGTCGGATCTGGTGCGAATCGGCGTGAATCGCTAAAGTCGTCAACCGTCTCCTCCCCCTCTCCCACGACCGGCAACCGCTGCCTCACCATGGCAATCGCAACTCGTCATGTCATCGTTCTCTGCCACGATTTTCCTCCGAACAGCGGCATTGGGGGGAGACGCTGGGGACTGTTGGCCCGGGGCATGGCGGACCGGGGGTGGCGCGTTCACGTGGTCAAAGCGGATCCGCTCCCAGGCGCCGACGATTCTCCTTGGCGGGACGAGGTCAAGCACTCCAACATCGAGGTGCATTCGCTGCCTCGAGGGTATCCGCAGATACTTTTGCACCGTCGTCGCCGCTCTTTTCTGGGATCGCTCGTCGACAAGATCCGATTCCGGCTGACCCTTGCTTGGGTTCGTTCCGTCTACCCTGGCACACCGTATGACATCAGCCTCGGGTGGGAGCCAATGCTCCTTCCATGCCTGAAGCGAATCACAGACACGCACCCTGTGCAGTGGATGTTCGCGACGGGCGCCCCCTGGGACATGCTCCGTGTCGCGGCTCTCCACAAAAAGCTCAACCCGCAGGATGCGCTCCGTCTTTGGGTCGACTTTCGCGATCCATGGTTGCTCGATGAGCCGCATTACGGCATGGCGAACCTGAGTCCGCAGAAATACAAAGGCGAGCTCGCCAAGGCTCGTGCGATCATGGATCAAGCAGACGTTGTCTCGGGGCCTTACCAACCCCTTCTCGACACTTTCGTCGAAGCCGGATTTCTCCTGGGCGAGCGCCCGAGGCCAGTCGTCCTGCCCCATTATTATGTTCCCAGTGATTCGATTCCGACACGCACGCTACCGAAGGATGGAATCATCAGGATTGTGTACGGCGGCACTGTGTACAGCCATACCGGCCCTGCCCTCGAGGCCATGGCGGCCGACCTCGAACTCCTCCGCGTCCGCCAACCGGAGATCTATGCGCGTTTTCGCATCGATTTCTACACCTCAGAACGGTCGATTGTGGAGCGGATCTTCGCAAACCATCCCGAGGTCCGTGCTCATGCTGGCATAGGACTTGCAATCGCTGGGGAAGTCGCCAGGGCCAGTTGGTTCATAATTCTTGCCTACAATAAGAAGAATTATCCAACCACGAAGTACTATGAGTTTCAGCCACTGGGTACGCCGTATCTTCATGTCGGTGAATCACTCGTGGAAGATCTCATCGTTGCCGAGAATCGAGGCCTTGCCTGGCGAACTTTTATCGCGGCCTGTATCGCTGGTAAAGCTCCCGACCCGACACAGTTTTCCCAGCAGGCAAGTCCGACCGATTCTCTCGATCACAGAGTCGGGGAAATCGAAGCTCACATTGAGTCGATCGGCTGAATCCCGTTAGCACGCCGTCAACGGGCGTTGAGCCGCCGATTCACCTCGAGGGCGATGATCCGGAAGAAGAGCCGGGGGGCGAGTCGCTTGATCCACCAGAGGACACGGGCCTTCGCCGGCAGGATGACGTAGAGCTGCTTCCTGGCCATCGCCCTGACCGCCGCATCGGCCACCTTTTCCGCCGTCAGCTTGGTGCGCGTGAACTCCGCGCGGGCGATGCGCTGCTCGGCGGGGCTCGTGAACCGACCGTTGTCGAGCAGTGCCGTGGGGAAGAACGACGGACAGAGGACCGTCACCCCAACGCGATGCCTGCGGAGCTCGGCGTGGAGCGTCTCGGAGAACGACACCACCGCCGCCTTCGTGACATTGTAGGCCGCCATCCCGGGAAACGATCCGATCGCCGCCAGCGACGACGTGTTGATGACATGGCTGCCGCGCGGGTTGCGCTTGAGCCAGTCGACACACACATGACACCCATGAATCATGCCCCACAGATTGGCGTCGACGATCCAGCGCCAATCGTCGAGCGAACAGCGCCCCACATCCCCCGACACTACCACGCCGGCGTTGTTGACGAGGAGATCAAGCTGCGGCCAATCGTGCTCGAGCCGCTCCCGGAGCGCTTCCCAAGCCAGCGGATCGGTGACGTCGAGCGGCTCGACCCGGCCGCTGCCGCCGGCGGCCTCGACCCGGTTAAGCGTCTCGGCGGCGCCGGTCAGATCGATGTCGCAGATCGCGATCAAATAGCCATCACGGGCAAGGCGCTCGCAGAGCGCCCGCCCCAGGCCGCTGGCGGCCCCGGTGACGATCGCCGTGCGGCGTGAAGAGCCGTGCGGAGAAGTGGCAGTGGCAGGTTGGGTCATCTCGGCGCCGCGCGACGTCACTCCCGCAGCCGGCGGCAGCGATGGAGCGACATGATCGCGTAGGCGGTGCCGTACTGCTGGTGGTAATTGTAGAGCGGATAATCCCACCACGAGCCGTCGGCGTCTTGGACATCGATGAGGATTCGGGCGAGATGGTCTTGGTAGAAGGGGCGCTTCTCCGGGGGAAGCTCCTCGATGACGCGGGCGGCGTAGTAGTGGCCGAAGTAGTAGAAGTAGCCAGCCACCTGGAAAAACGACTCGTGTGGGATCGGCCGCTTCCTGCCGAGATCGAGCCAGCCATTACGGGTCACGAGCCGGTCGAGCCAGTCTTCGTAGACCTGATCGGTGATCTTCTCGTTGCCCCACAGTCCCAGCGCCAGATTGCAGGCTTGGCTGCGGCCGAGGCTACCGGCCGGCCGGTTGATCCCGCGGCGTGGCTTGTTGCGCAAATAACTTCCGTAGAGGTAGCTGAAGTCGGGGAGCATCTGCAGCTCCGTTGCAGCGACGGCGCGCTGTGTGACCTTCTCCGGCGGCGGCACGCCGATCCCGCGGGCATCCGCAAAGGCGACAAGCACCATCGCGTTGACGAAGCTCGTCGAGGAGGACGCCGGCCGCTGCGTGCCATGCTTGAAATCGTAGTAGCCCCAGCCCCCCTCGGCCGATTCATACTTCTCGAGCTTCTCATACTGCCCGCGGATCAGCCCCTCGATCCGCTCACGTCTGACTGTGTCATCCGGCTTGCGGCCATGCATCGCCACGAGCGCCTGGATGCCGTAGCCATGGGCCCAGACGTTGTAGATCAGCATCGGGTTATCGCGGCGAACGTTGGGCAGTTCGTCGAACAGCCACTTCTCGCCGCGCGTGATCGCCTCGCCGACTTCCCCAGAGCCGTCATCCTCCTCGATGAGCGCCTGGACACACATCGCCGTCGTCGCCGCCCGGAAGCCGAGATGGGAGCCGATCCCGGCGATGATGTTGAGATCTTTCGTATTCTCGGCCGAGCCGAAAGATCCATCGGGGTTCTGGATGCCGACAAGGAACCGGCGGCCGCGATCGATGGCCCCGTCGATTTCGGCCGGCGACATCGCTGCCGGCCCCTTCGGCCGTGGAATCGGATCGCGATCCTCCGCCACGGCCGCGCCGCCAGCGGCCGGGGCCTCATCCCCCCAGGCCGATGGCCCCCAGACCAAGACCACGAGCGAGGCGAAGAGCACCGTTACGGTTCGTGCCATGTTCATCGAAGTCTCCCAGCGTTGGGTCGTTGCTCGTTGCCACACCGTGCGCCACGAGCCTTCCGGCTTCACGGCCGGCTCGACCGGACGACATCCCCAGCCGCGATCCCTTCGAGGATCTCGGTCTTGCCGCCGGAGGTGCGCCCCGTCTTCACGACGCGCTTCTCCGCCGCGGCGCCATCCTTCCCCGCCAGCCAGACGATCTTCCGGCCGTCGTCATCTCGAAAAATGGCCGACGCCGGGAGCGTCACCGCATCGGGCCGCGAATAGACCTGGCAGCGAGCGCTTCCCGTCATCCCAGGCACCGGCTTCACGCCAACGGCCGGCCCGCTGACGGTGAAGCGGGCATCGACCTTGCCATCGCGCGGGACAGGCGACACCGACTCAAGCACGATCGCCCCTTCCGTGTCGGGGAAGCCCGACAGTTCGACGCGCCCCTTGAGCCCGGCGGCAAGGAGATGGAGATCCTTCTCGTCAACCTTGACCCGGAAGGTGACCCGCTCCGGATCGACGACGGTGAAGACGAGATCACCGACCGGCACCCCTTGCCCCACGAGCGCCTTCGCGGCCACCGCCGCAGTCGTCCAATCGCCGTCTTGCTGCCGACCGTAGTAGACGATCCCCGACCGCGGGGCCTTGAGGGGGATCCCGGCCCGATCCTGCTGGAGCTCGCGCATCTTCCGCAGCGATTCCAAGCGGTCGCGTTCGGCTTTCTTCAGCGCTAACCGCTTCTGCTCGAGGGCCAAAGCAGAGGTGGCCCGCGTCTTCTCGAGCGCGAGCTTGGCCTTCTCGGTCGCACCCTTGAGCGCCGCTTCCTTCCGCGGCACCTCAAGCGTCAGCGCTGCCTCAGTGTCGACGCCGGCCCGCCGGAGGTTGAACTCCCCCGACTCGACCTCAAATCGCGTCCGCTGGAGGATCATCTCCTCGGTTTCCTCGGTCAGGTCCTTGTCCTTATACATCTTCTCCAGCTGCCGGAGCTCCTCGCGGGCATACTTGAGCTGCTCCTCCGAGGACTTGAGACGGAAGCGGGCCGAATCCTCGGCGAGCGTCCGGCCGATGGCGAGAAAGCGGGCAAGATCCTCGGTGGCCGCCAGCGTGTCGCGCTCCGCATCGGCGAGCTCCAGGGGTTGCAGCGCCTCGGTCACCGGCAGATCGCGGCGGGCGATCTCGAGGGTCTTCTCACCGATGGCGAGATCGAGATCGAGGTCGGCGATCGCCCGGTCGAGCTTTTCGGTGTCGAGCTCGACAAGCACGTCGCCGGCGTTGACGCGCGTACCGTGCGGCACGATCCGCACGATCTCCAGCGGCAGTGCCCACTGCTCCGGCTTGTGTTGCACGACAGTGGCATCGACAGGATCAAAATCCCCCTTCGCCTCGAAGACGACCTCGAAGCGCCCCTTCTCCGCCGTCACGGTCTCGACCGGCTTCGCATCGGCGGCTTTCTCGGCCGCCGGCTTGGCCGGTTCTTGGGCCACCGCGGACATCGGGCTCCCTGCCGGAGATCCGCCGGCCAGGAGGACCAGAGCCAGAATCGCTCTGCCGGTCCTGCGGTGCGCCGTCATCGGTCCCCGGTCGCCCATCAGCGTGGCCCTTCGCATCGCGTCGCTCCTCATGTTCGTCTGGTTGGCCGGCGCCGGGAGCCAAGAGTCACCGGCACGACGACCGCAATCCCTGCGGTTGTACCATCGTCGCCCCGGCTGCGTCTCCCCACCATCCGCCAGAGGCTCGCAGAGGCTCGACCAGCCCTGACACGTGGTGCAGACTAGAAGCTCCCCGATCCATGTTTCACCGGTTTCACCGACGGAGTCCCACCGATGCCGCAGGCTGCCCGAACCCAACGCCCGTCGCGCTGGCTGGTCCTGGCGATCGCCATCCATGCCCCCCTGGGATGGCTGGCGATGGCCACGATGGCCACCGGACGGCTTGCCGACCCGCCGCCGGATACGGCTGACGCCGAGCCCACCCTCATCCCCATCCGCCGCGACGATCCCGACCGCTACCAGAACTTCGTCATCAATTGGGATGCCGGCACGGAAGTCCTCTGCGCCGTCGTCCGCACCCCGGCTGATTACGCCCGCCTCTTCCACCCCGCCCCGGTGATCGGCGGGAAGAAGCCGTTTGCGCCGCCCGATGCCGCCTTTGAAAAAGAGCACCTCCTCGTCATCGCCCGGGTCGTCGGCGGCGACGGGGGAAGCTCGCTCGCGATCGAGCGGATCGTCGAGAAGAAGGGCTCGCTCGTGGTCCACGGCCGCTTCGAGCCCTCGACGGCCCAAAGTTCGTTCTCGATTAAGCAGGCAGCCCTTGCCTGGATCCCCGTGCGGGAGCCGGGGCCGGTGACATTCATCGAGAATGACACGACGATCGCAACGCTCGACACCGGGAAGGATGCCTGGGTTGTGCCCGATCTCCCGGAAGAGTCGACAGCATCAGAGTGATCGCCAGCTCTCACGGGAGCCATGGATCACCTTTTCATGCGAGCAACGGCCAGTCCTCGGTAGATATCCATCCGCCACCCGGCAGGGTTTGGATCCGCCACAACTCCTGCGGAGTCGCATCCAGCATGACTGACCGGTCAGATCCCGCAGGGCAACCCAGACGCGTCACCGCAGGCCGAAATCTCCCTGGATGCCCCCGAACCTCGCTCAGCCGATGAGGTGCGTTACGCCGGTCTTATCCGCCGGGCGGTCGCCTTAACGATTGATTCAGTGGTGATCTACGGCACACTCCTGGGCGTTATCAAGGTCATCATGCTGGATGTCATCCGTCCCTACATGATCCCAATCGAGGCCGTCGTTCCGCCCTACCGTATCGGCATCACGATTTCTTTTGTCCTTGCCCTGGTTTATTACGCCCTCCTCGAGTCCTCGGTCTGGCAGGGAACCCTCGGCAAGCGTATCGTTTCGATCAAGGTCACCGACCTGGGAGGGAAGCGGCTGACGATCGGCAGAGCCAGTTCGCGATTTCTGGCGAGACAAATCATCCCGTTATTTTCGATTTTTACCGGCAGCTTGATTGCGGGAGAAGGCGGCGGCGCTTTGGTGACGTACTGCCAGGAATGCGCTATTCCTGCCTATTTGATCCAACCCTTCACCGCTCAGCGGCAGGCGTTCCATGACCTGATCGCCGGGACCCTGGTCGTGAGACGCTAGCCGTCATGCCACCAAAAGAGAAGTGAACCCCACGCGGGAATCACGGATCCGGCAGCGGCTTTCTGTGCCGAGCCTTCAGCCGCGACGAATCCAGATTCGGCGATTGATGCTTCCACGGCGACCAAAACCGTCAGCAGACCCGAATTCGCCGTCAATCTCGTCCCCATCAACCTCTGCGAGGGGCTTTGGGCTTGGATGGATTGAAAGATCTTCCGGAGACGGGCTATCATTAGCGATGGATTCTGCAGGGGGCGAACGGTTCACGACCTTCATTCAGGGGGCGATCATGCTTGAGATTCCCACGGGGCGTCTTCATACGAACTGCGCCGGCCTCGCGCGCCGCGACATGATCAAGGTGGGCTCGCTCGGCTTGGGCGCTCTTGGCATGGGCGCTCTTGGCATGGGGGCTCACGCCGTCGGCGGCCTCGGATTGGGGCAGCTTCTCCGCACCCGTGCCGCGCGGGCCGACGCTGGCCTTGCCACGAAAGACACCTCGGTGATCTGGCTGTGGCTCGGCGGCGGAGCGACCCACGTTGAAACCTTCGACCCGAAGATGACGGCCCCGGCCGAATACCGCAGCGTCACCGGCGAGGTTGCCACGAACCTCCCCGGCGTCTCCTTCGGCGGCAACTTCGAACGGATGGCCAAGATCGCCGACAAGCTGGCGATCGTCCGCAGCTTCGCCCATACCAACAGCGGTCACTCCGGCGGCACGCATTACGTCATGACCGGCTACGACAACCGGCTCGCCGACAACGGCGCCGTGCCCGACCGCCCCGGCATCGGCTCGATCCTCGCCCGGCAGCGCGGCACCAACAACTCGCAATCCGGGATCCCGACCTATGTCCGCATCGGTGGCATCTACGCCGACGGCCCTTCGTTCCTCGGCACCGCGTATGGTCCGTTCGATCCGGGGGGCGAAGCGCGGCAGAACATGGCGCTAGTCGTCGGCAAGGACCGGCTCGATGGCCGCCGCGATCTGCTCGCGGGCATCGACAACGTCCGCCGCTCGGTCGACCGCAGCGGCTTGGTGGAAGGCCTCGATGCCTTCGAGCAGCAGGCCTTCGACATCATCTTGAGCCGCTCGCAGCAGGCCTTTGATCTGAAGTACGAAGACCCGCGCGTCGTCGACCGCTACGGCCCCGGCCTCGGCCAGCAGCTCCTTCAGGCCCGCCGACTGTGCGAGGCCGGTTGCGGATTCGTGACCGTGAGCCATGGCGGATGGGACATGCACTCCGGCATCAAGACCGCGATGGATACGCTCGGGCCGGCGCTCGACCGGGCCGTTTCGGCCCTCGTCGAGGACATGGCGATGCGCGGCGTCGACGAGAAGATCCTCCTCGTTGTCAGTGGCGAGTTTGGTCGCACCCCGAAGATCAATGGCAGCGCCGGCCGCGACCACTGGGCGCCGTTGAGTACGTTGGCCTTGGCCGGTGGCGGCCTGAAGATGGGGCAGGTGATCGGTGAATCGGCCGAGAAGGTCGATGTCCCCAAGACCACGCCGATCGGCCCGCAGGACCTGATGGCGACAGTCTTCCAAGTGCTGGGAATCGAGGGACGCGTTCAGTATGTCAATCAGGCCGGACGCCCCGTCTACATGATCGAGCAGGGGCGGCCGATCGAGGAGCTCGTCTGACCGGCGATCGCGTCGACTGGCCGTGACGTCGGATCGGGCGCTTTCACGGTTTCGCTCCCTTCTCGCCGCCGTTGATCTCGGCCGGGATCGTCGCCAACACCTGGCCGTTGATGGCATTCCACACGTGCACGGTGCCATCGGCGCTCCCGGCAGCAACGATCTCCCCGCTTGCCGTCACGTCGAGGCCGTGGAGCCACGCCGGCACGGAAGGGATCGTTCGGGCGAGGCCGCCGTTGCTGGCGTTGTGGACGCGCACCTGCTTGTCGCCGCTGGTCGACACGATCTCGTCGGTCGCCCCGCGGTATTCCACCGCCGTGACATGGCGGGTGAATCCACCGATCGACTGCTTCTGATCGGCGGAGTCGGCATCCCACACCTTCACGGTCGCATCGGCACCCGCCGAGGCGATCTCGAGCCCATCCCCCTTCCAGGCCACCCCGAGGAGATAATTCGTATGCCCCTCGAACCGGCGCAGGGGCTTCATCGAGGCAATATCGAAAGTCCGCAGATATTTATCGGCCCCTCCAGACGCGATCCGGCGCCCGTCGGGCGAGAACCGGGCCGCATGGACGACATCGTCGTGCGCCTGGGGAAGATGAAAGCTCCGCGCGCCGTCCGCGACCTGAAAGATCGCCAGCTCGCCGGACCGCGACGGCACACCGCCAGCCACGAGGAGCTGCGTGCCGTCGGCACTGAAGTCGACGCTCATCACCCGGTCGGCGATCAGCCCCGGCTGATTGTCGCCACCGATCGTCGCGGCGAGCGTCCAGGATGGATTTGTCTCCCAGGCGACGAGGGCCCCGTCCGCGGCGAGCGTCACGAAGCGTGATTCCGAGAGAGAGGCCACCGACACGAGGCCCCCTCCCCCAGCGGCATAGGAGGCGAGTGCCGCTCCGCTGGCTGCGTCCCACAGCTGGGCCGAAGGGAAATCACCGACCGTTACCAGGCGGGTCGAGTCGGGGGAGAAGGCCACGCGCCGGATCGGCTGCTCGGCTGCATTGGCGGCGCCGGTCGTGGCGTCGAGCCGCCCCTTCGTCTCATTGAGCGTCCCCTCGGCACGCTGGTGGCTGTCGCGCGCCACCTGGAGGGAGACTTGCGCCTGCTCCAACTCCCGCTTGGCAATCTCCCCTTGCTGCATCGCCAGTCTCTTCGCCCCCTCCGCCATCTTCAGGGCGGCGACCGCGGCGGCCGCCGGCTTCCCGGCCTCGGTCGCCTTCGTGGCCGCGGCTCCGGCCGCCGTGGCGGCGGTGGTGGCAGCCTGGGCTGCGGCCTGCGCCAGCGCTAAAGCGGCTTGCTGCTTCTGCTGCACCTGCGGCACGACCGCCGTGGCTTCGGCCACGGCCTGCTTGAGCCCGGCGTCGGTGGGCCTGGCATCGGCGGCTGCCTGCCGCTGCACGACGCGCTGCTGGGCCACCTGCAACTCCACTCCCACCTCCTTCACGGCCTGATCGGCCTTTGCCTTCGCCAGCTGCATGGCGCGGGCCGCCGCCGATGCGGCGATCGATTCCCTCTCGGCGGTGGTCTTCGCGTCGCTGGCCTGCATCGCCGCGGTGGTCTTCTGCTGGACGTCGGTCGTCGCCGCCGCTAGGGCCGCCGTTGCCTTCGTAAACAGGTCGTTGCGCACCGGCAGATCCTTGTCAGCGGCCTCGAGGAGTTGCTTCGTGCGGGCCACCCGTTCGGTGGCGGTGGTCACCTGTCGTGTTAGCCCGGCCATGGCCGTGCGCAGGCGCTGGTCGCCGCGCAGTTCTGCTACCTGCTGTCCCCCCGCCTGCCAGAGGCGGGCCAGCTTGTTCTCTCCCACGGTCGCCACCCGGGCCCCATCGGCACTCACCGCCACCCCGGTCACCGGGCCACCGTGGGCATACTGCGTGACGACCTGCCCATCAGCGAGACGGATCCGCCGGGCCACGCCGTCGGCGCAGCCGGTCAGCACCTCTCCACCGTCACCCGGGAAGCGGGCTACGGCCGTCACCGCTCCCCCATGGACTGGATTCTGGTTGAGCCCCGCCATCGACCGCCCTGCCACCACCTGCCAGCGCCAGGCACCGTCGGCCGCCGTCGACAGCACCCACTGCGCCCCCTCAGGCCCGGCGTTACCTTCCCCTCCGGCCACCACGCAGGACAGATGCGTCACTGGTTGGGCGTGGCTGGTGAACCGCTGGAGGAGCACACCGGTGGCGGTGTCGTGGATCATCACGGTCGGCTTGCCACCGGCGACTGCGGTGACGATCCGTGTCCGGTCGTCCGACCAGGCGAGCGCCGTCACCTCCGCGCCGAGATTGCCGATCCCGTGAATGCCGAAGGCGGCTCCCCCCGCCTGCCAGAGGCGCAACGATCCATCCGCGCCCCCGGTGGCGAAGGTTTGCTCGTCGGCCACCGCCAGCGTGCGGATTGCGACGCCATGGCCGGCCGTGAACACCCCCTGCCCCGACTCAACTTGATAGCCGCGGATCGATCCGTCGACTGACGCGGCAATCACCTGCTGGCCGCCGCCGAGGAACGCCAAGCCGCTGACTGCCTGCTGGCCCCCTTCGAGGTGCCGGGCGAAGCGGAGATCAGCGGGCAGCAGCCGGCCATCTCCACGGATCGCCAGGCAGGCGCTCTCCGCGCCGTCGAGGAGCAGGCCGAGCTGGGGAGATTCCGCCACCACCGTCTGGTCGACCGCCTCGGCAAGGCGCGCGGTCGCGACGTCCCAGAGAAACGTCCCTTCGCGCCCACCGTCACGTTCGAGCGACACCAATCGTTTGCCATCGGCTGCCAGGCCAACGGCGACGACCGGCGCGGCATGGCCGGTGAACGTCTGCTGGATCTGGCCATTGGCCAGGGCATGGGTGCGGATGAGTTTGTCCTCGCCGGCAGCCACGAGCGTGTTGCCATCGGCTGACAGGCCAAGCGCCGTCGGCGGCGCGGGGAGATCCCACGCCGAAGCCGGGCGGGCCTCGGCGACATTCCAAACCTTGACCGACCGGTCGGCGCCTACCGACCAGGGCTGGTTGCCCGCCAGGAAACCGACCGCGAGGACCTTCCCGGTATGCCCCGTGAGATCCTTGCCCGCCAGGCCGTCGGCCACGGTCCAGGTGCGGAGTACCGCATCGGCCCGTGCCGCCATCACGAGCGTCACATCGGGGCTGACGGCGACGGCGGTCACCGCCCCTCCCGCCTCGAAACGACCGATCGGCGCGGCCGCGGCATTTGTCCAATCGGAGAGCCGGACGATCCCATCAGCGCCCCCCGAAACCACCCGCCCGCCGTCGGCCGAGAAGGTGAGCGCCGTCGTTCCCCCCTCATGGCCCGGCAGCGTGGCCGCGATCCCCCCCCCTTCGAGTCGGATGACACGGATCACCGGCTTGCCGTCGAGGCTCCCGGCCAGGGCCACGAGCCGGCGGGCGGGATGATGGGCAAAGACCGTTACCGCAGCCACGTCCGCCGCCACCGGCGCCGCGTGCGGGGCATCCTCCCCGATCCGCCACAGCGTCGCCTGACCATTCTCGAGACCGGTGGCAAGAGTCTTTCCATCGCTGGCAGCCGCCAGCGCCGTCACCTTCGCCGCTGCCGCGCGCCAGCGGCGCTCGATCCGCCCCTCCCCGCCGGCTCCATCCGCCGGCGCCGCGACGAGCGTGAGCAAGCCGTCGCCTGAGCCGATGACGATCCGCGGGATCGCCTCCTTCGCCGCACCGGGCAGAAGGACCAAGCCCGTCATCGGGGCGGCGAATGGGGGGAGCATGAACGACGACTGCGGGTCAGTCCGCCCGGCGGCATCGACCTTGAGCACTTCCAGACGTGTCCGGCCCCCTTCGGCCGGCTCTGCCACGGCCATCCAGCGCCGGTCGCGGGTCGTCACGGCGCGGCGGTCGGCTACCACCGTGGCGATCATCTTCTGCGGAGCGCGTTCGGGAAGCTCGAAGGTGCGGAGCTGGTTGTCGGCACTGGCGACGACCAGCCGCCCCCCGGGCCGACCGGCGTGGGGGACGACATCGAAGGCCGTCACCGGCAGCGGTGTCTCGACAACACCCCGGAGGGTTCCGTCGCTGGCGGCGGCGAGGCGGATCATGCCGTCGGCCGAGGCCGAGACGAGCGTCGTGCCATCCCCCGGGAAGCCGAGGGCCGTGATCCGCTCGGCATGCCCGGCGAACTCGCGTCCGGCAGCCCCCGTGGCCGCATCCCAGGTCTTGACGACAGCCCCGGCAGCGGTCGCCACGAGCCTGCCGTCGGGCGAACCGGCCATCACCGGAGTTGGTCCGCCGGCCGATCCCTGCCAGGCCTTCACATCGCGCGGCCGACGCCACAGTTTCACCTCCCGGAATCCCCCCGACGCGAGCGTGTCGCCGGAGGGATCGAAGGCGAGGGCACCGATGACGTCGCGATGGGCCACACCTGGCCCGGGCCGCGCGACGACAACCTGATCAACAAACTCGGTCACGAGCCCACCGGTGGCGACATGATGGAGCCGGAGCCGGTTGGCGACAGCCGAGGCCACCGTCTGGCCATCGGGGGCGAGGGCCACGGCGAGAGCGGGATTGAATCCGGCCGGCATCGGCTGCCAGCGTGTTGGCACCGGCGCCCCTCCGGCGCCGGCCACCCGCGCCCCCTGATCGATCCACAACCGCAACAGCCCAAGCTCCGCGGGCGCCAGCGCCACCGCGGCGACGTCATTCCCGGCCGGTGGCATGACCGGCTCGCGACGATGGGCGGCGAGCGTGAGGAGCAGGCTCTCCTCCCCCTTTTCCGGCACGATCGCCGGGCCGGTGTCGCCGCCGGCGAGGATCTCGGCCCGCGTCTCCATGACCAGATCCCCCTGCCGCTCCGAACGGCTGTGGCAGGCGAGGCAATTCCGGCGCAGGATCGGGAGGATGTCGCGCTCGAACATCACCGGCTCGTCGCGCTTCACCACGTCGACCACGATCGGCTCAGCCCGCGCAGGGCCGCCCAGCGTCGCCACGACGAGGATCACAACGGGGAGCAAACGAAGCACAGGGGCTGACATCGGAGTCGACTCCAGGTTCACCCCCCCTCCGACAACCGGGGCGGCGCGGGGGGGGATCACTTCGGGGGGGCCGGATCGGTGGGTTCGACGACGAACACCACCGGGCGCTCGAAAGAGAGCGGTTGGCCGTTGAAGTTCAGGCTGAATCGCAGCGGGACACGATGTTCGCCGGGCAACGCCGTCGGCGGCAGCGAGACAACGAGTTTGCCGTCGGCCATCGTGCCTGGAAGGTTTAGCGCTGCCTGCGGAAAGCCGCCCGCAGTCGTGGGGGGCTGGCACTGGACCGAAACATCACCGGTGAAACCAAACAGACGCTCGACCCGAAACAGCACCTCCACCATCCCCCCCGCCTTGACGGCGACACGCTCCGGGAGATTGCCCACCTGGAGTGGATGATCGGCGATCTTGATGATGACCGGCGGCGAGGGAAGATTGACGTTGATGCCGCGGGGCGCCGACTGCGACTGCTGCTGCTGCGACTTCTGATCGAGGCGTTGCTTTTCCTGCTGGGCCAATTGCGACAGCTTCTGCGCCTCGCGTGCCCCCTCCTCCATCCGCTGCTTCATCTCCTCGGCAGCCGTCCGCTTGACGACCGACTCCTCCTGCTTCGCCGTCGCCGCCACCATCGTCTCGGTGGCGAGCTTCCCCTTGGCCGTTGCCTCGTCGAGCACTTGGCGCGCCTTGACCACCTCGGCCTGGAGGGGCACGTCGCCCGGCGCCGCCTCGAGCCGCTTCGTCGCCGCGGCAAGCGCTTGATCTGCCGCGGTGAGCACCGTGGTCGCCTGGCTTGCCGCCTGCCCGGCCGCCACGGCTGCCTGAGTGAGCGTGTTTGCCTCAGCCACCGCAGCGGCGAAGGCGGTGGCCGCCGCCTGGGCCTCTTGCTGCGTCTTCTGCCCGGCAGCCTGCGTCTCGGTGACCACCGTCGCAAACGCGTCGGCCTTCCCCTTGGCCTTCGTGGCCGCCTCGGGGTTGCGTGCGTATTGGAGCCCCTGCATCGACCCGGCGACGACAAAGGAATAGGTCCCCGGCGGGATCGTCGCCGGAGGGCGCAGCTCAAACTCGCCAGCAGTGCCGCCGCCGATCGCCACCTGCGGCAGATTCATGCCGGGGGGAAACCCGAGCACAAAGCCCGTGATCGCCGCGGTCGCTCCTTCCGCACGCGTCGCCGTCCAGGGAACTTTCACGACCGCGCCCCGGCAGGTCTCGATCGGCTTTCCATCGCCGAGCCCGAGGGCCACACTCGCCTTCTCGTCAGCCGACACGCTCACCATGATCCGCTCGATGAGGCGCGCCCGAACACTCTGCCCCTGCCCATCCGGCTGCACGAACGGAAGCGTGTCGAGCGCCATCCCGTATCGGGCCTCGCGGGCGACCGGCTGCCCGGCGATCGTCGCCCGGCCGCCCACAGCCAGCGCCCCCTGAACCGGCGCCGCACCGGCGTCGGCCGAGAGGGTGAGATAGCCGACGGAACTCCCCGGCCCGATGACGATCTCCGCCGCGGTCACCCCCGCCGGGAGACCGCTGGCCGCCACCGTCACCTCGCCGTCAAACCCGTCGAGCCGGGCGATGACGACGCGCACCATCTCCCGCCCTCCCTTGCGCAGCAGGAGCGCGCCCGACGTGTCGACCGGCACGGCCACGAGCCGGAAGTCGGGCTGCGGCGGACGGACGACGAGCCGATAGACAAGGCGCGGGTCATCGCGGACCTGCGAGCGGCTCTCGCGGAGCAGGAGCCGGTAGGTGCCGTCGGCCGGCGCCGTGAACATCAGCGCCGGGTCGAAGCTCCGCTGATCGAACTCCCGCCCGCCGTAACGCCTCGTCATGTCGTTCATCCCGGCCACCTGACCGGCGTCGTCGACATTCGCCACGACCGTCACCTTCGGCTCCGTGGCTCCCTCGGCCGGAGGCTCGACTCTCTGGATGACCAGCGCCGGATCGACCGGGGCGCCGAGCCGGTGCGACCAGACCTCGATCCACAGCCGGTCATCCTTTTTGGCCTCGAACGAATACCAATCGACATCGCGCCGCGGATAAAACCTCCCCGCCACCTCGCACGGCAGCGAGAGAGGCTGGGCGCTCGCGGGCCGGTCGTTGCCGTCGGCCTCGCGGACAAGCGCCGCCGAGGCCACCGACAGGAGGAGGGGATTCGAGGGGCCGCCCGGTCCATCAACTTTCACGCCGACACCATCGACCGCAAACTGCCCCGGCTCGAGCCGGCCGTCGAAGCGGATCCCCGCGGCGCTATCGGCCCCAACAGCGACCCGCAGCCGCAGCTCCTCGAGGGGCGCGCCGTCGAGGGTCATGGTGGACGGTTGCCCTCCCGGAAGACCGCGGCCGAGGAGGAGGACCTCCTCGTTCGATCCGGGCAGCGCCGCGGCGGGGAAGATGGCGGCCAGCCAGGGGGCAGTGGTGAGCAGCAGCCGGTAGGGATGATCTCCCCCTCCGCCGTGAACCTCGTCTCGGACCTCGAGGAGATAGCGGCCATCGGCGGGGAACGTGACCCCCAGCACGGCGTCGGCGCCACCATCGGCGCGGGCGGCAGCGACGATCCTCCCGTCGGGAGCGGCGATCGAGAGGACCGGCCGGGCCCGCGAATCGATCTGTCTGGCGAGCACCCGGATCGTGAGTCGCTCTCCCCCCTTGGCATCGATGAAAAAACGATCGACATCGCCTGCCGGATTGAAGGCGCCGTCGATGATCCCCGGCAGCGCGACGGTGGGCGGCTCGTCATCCGGCCGATCAGGCTCCGGCCCCGACAGCACCGGGAGGGGATCGACGAAGAACGCTTTCCCCGGCGACAAGCCGTAGCGCCCAAACACGCGGACGCTGTGCGCCCCGGCCGGAACGTCGGCGGCGATCGTGATATCAAACTGGTTTTCCACCGCCCCAGGCCCGTTGCCGTAGGGGGGGCGATCGAAGGGGCCGGGCTCCGCCAGATGCGGCTTCGCCGAGATTCCCGGATGGGAAAACCGCAGCTCGGCAAGGTCGTCGAGATCGACGCCGTGAAGCGTCATCGTGAACGTCGTGCCGGCCGGGCCACCGGCGGGGAATATCGCATCGAGACGAGCCGCCGGCAGTTGTGCCGCTGCCGGTTCTCCCGGGAGGAGACCGGCAAGGATGGCAAGGATGGCGACGAGAACGGGGACAACACCCGCCACGGAAAGTCGTGGCCGGCAGTTCGACAGCAGGCGACGAGGCCCCGCGAATACCAAACGCATTTCTCTTCCCCTTCCCATGGCCCAGCGGCCGGTAACAACGGTCACCACACGAACTGAAATTCCTTGGCATTGAGCACCGCCCAGAGGATGTCCTCCCAGGCCTGCTGGCGGTTGTCGGCCCCCTCGACATGCCCGCGGACGATGCCGCGTTCAGCCGCCGTCGGCTGGCGGGCGAAGGCCCGCAGATAGAGCTCGTCGATCAGCTCGTCGAGCGATCGAGCCTCGTCTTTGGCAAACGTCGCCGGCAAGGCCTTGCCCCCCTGGAGCCTCCCCTGGACCTCCTGCGAATTGAGGAGGTGGAGCGACTGGGCGAGATTCGCCTCGGGGTTGCGCTCGCACTCGCAGGCACTCGTGGCCTCCGGTTTGCCGAACACTTTGAGGAAGTAGGTGTCGAATCCGTTGTCGGGGAGCTGGACCGCGCGGGTGCCGGGAGGAAGACCGTTGAACGTGGCGGGAACACCGACGGCGCTGTTGATCGCGTCGAAGAGGATCTCGGCCGTGAGGCGACGGGGCTGAAAGCTCGAGAAATTCTGTCGATCGAGCTGGTTGTCGTCCGTCGCCTCCGACGAGAGCTGGTAGGCCGACGACGTACAGATCGTGCGGACGAGATCCTTGAGGTCGAAGCCGCTGGCGATGAACCGGGCCGCCAGAGCGTCGAGGAGCTCTGGATTGGTGGGCGGATTGGTGACGCGGAGATCATCCTCCGGCTCCACGATCCCGCGCCCCATGAAGTGCTTCCAGGTGCGGTTCACCAGCGCCTTGGCGAAGAACGGGTTGGTCGGCTCCACCATCCAGTCAACGAGCCGCTGCCGCGCATCCTCCCAGGCGGGGATGTCGAGCGCCGCGCCGCCGAGGGGCGTTGGTGGCACCGGCTTGCCCGTGCGGGGGTTCGTCGACGCCGGCACGACATCCTTGAGATAGACCATGTCGGGCTGGTTCTGCTGCGGGTTGAAGAGGCTGTTCTTCAGTCCCACCTGCGTGAAGAAGGCCTCGAAGCCGTAGTAATCCTGCTGGCTCCACTCCTCGAACGGATGGTGGTGGCACTTCGCACAGCCCAGCCGCATCCCCAGGAAGAGTTGCGCCGTGTCCTCCATCTGCAATCCCGGCTGCGACACCTCGCGGAACCACTGCACCGGTGGATGGGCCTCCGCGTCCCCGGCGGCGGTCAACACCCCCCGGACGATCTGGTCGTAGGGGAGATTGCGGTCGAGCGCGTCCCGGAGCCAGTCGTGGAAGCGGAAGGTATAGATGCTGTCGGTGCCGTTGCGGCGTTTGTTCCGCAGCACCGCCGACCATTTCGCGGCGAAGTTGTCGGCATAGTCGGGGCTGGCGATGAGCCGATCGACGAGTCGGTCGCGCTTGTCGGCAGAGCTGTCGGCGAGAAAGGCGCGGACCTCATCGGCCGTCGGCAGCCTCCCCGCAATGTCGATCGTCGCCCGCCGGATGAAGGTGCCGTCGTTGCACACCGGCGACGGCGGAAGTCCGAGGCGGCGGAGCCGGTTCATCACGGCAGTGTCGACGAAATTGCGTTCCGGCGGCGTCGCCGCGACGTTTAGCCCCTGGGGAAGGAGCGCCCGGAAGAGGGCGACCTTCCCCTGAAACCGGACCATCACCGCCGCTTCCCCCGGCCGGCGTTTCGTCGTCACCAGCCCCGTGCTGTCGACGGTGGCCAGCTCTGCCTGGTTCGATTCGAGCATCGCCAGGCGCGTCACGTCACGTTGGCTGCCGTCGCTGTAGTCGCCGATCACGGCCAGCTGCTGCCGACCGTCAAACGGCATCTCGCGCTGCTCGGGGATGACGCGGATGCGTTCGATCACCGGGTCGTCGGCACTCCCGAACGGCACCCCTTGGCGGATCCAGCGGACCAGAAGCTCGCGCTCGTGCGAATCCTCGGCCAGCCGTCGCCCGCCACCGTGCGGAAGGAGGTTTGTCGGCTTCGTGATCAGGAGGGAGAACTCGGGATCGGCGGGAAAGATCCGCCGGCCGCGCGTCTCGTGGACGAGGAAGGCGTAGTCCTCGGCCGGCTCGAAGCCGAGGAGCGAGAGGCGGAAGCCGTTTTGCCCGTCCGACTTCCCGTGGCAGCCACCGGTGTTGCAGCCGAGCCGGGTGAAGATCGGAACGATCTCATTGGTAAAGCTGACGGGGAGCTCCTCAGCCGTCCTTTCGATGCGCAAGGGGAGCGCCGCTGACAAGTCCCCCAGCCGGGCGGTGATCGTGAGGTCGCCGTCGGCGAGTGGCTCGAGAAATCCGTCGGCACCGATCCGGGCATGGCCGGCAGGGCTCACCTCCCAGGCAACCTCACGCGTCACATCATGCCGCTGCCCCGAGCTATAGGAGCCGGTGACGACAAGTTGCCGCCGCGCGCCAGCGCCGACGAGCACCGGCACGCCCCCCGACTCAAACGCCAGCCCGACTTGCTCACCGCGCGGCCCGAGTCCGGATGCCAGAGCGACCGACGGGGCTGCGGGTGCAGCTGCCGGCTCCGCCGCCAGGCACGGGCTGACCGAAGCCAACCACAGCATCGCCAACCACAGGCCGACGACCACGATCCGATGAATCCCCCGGCATGACGCAGCTGCCATGGTCATTTTCTCCGTTCGCTCCACCCCTCATCGTGCCGACAGCGGCACGACGACGATTCGCACCGTTCCATCTCCGCAGGCGACCCCGATCCGGTCGTCGACGGCCGCCGGCACCCCACCGGAATCCGCCCCCCCTGCCGCCGCCCCCCAGCAGGCGTTATTCCCGATCCGCCCCACGACGTTGTCATGGAGGAGCGTGCCATCGGCGGGATTCCAGATCTTGAGCACCCCGGCATAGCCGTAGGAGAGCAGCCTTGTGCCCTGGCGATTGAAGGCCACGGCATGAACGAAATCAGTATGCCCCCGCAACGACCGCTCGATCCCCCCGCCGAGAATGTCGTAGAGGTGGATCGACCGATCGGCCCCCCCCGCGGCGACGGTGCGCCCCGCAGGATGGACGGAAAGTGAGTATACCGCCTCGTCGGTGGCAGCCAGTTGCTTGAGGGCCCGCCCACCGCTGACATCCCAGAGCCGGAGCGTGAGATCCCCCGAGGCCGAGACAACCATCGCGTCGTCCGGGGTCAGGGCGAGAGCCAGGACAGGCCCGGCGTGACCGGTCATTTGGGCCCGCTGCTGCCCGGTGGCCGGATCCCACACCCGCACCGACTGATCGTTCCCCCCCGACACCACCGTTCCGCCGTCGCGGCTGATCGCAACGGCCAGCACCGGGCTGCCGGCATCGAACCGCCGGAGTGCATCGAGGGCCGCCAGCCCCCACTCGCGGAGCACGCCGTCGTCATGCAGGCACCAGGCGCCCCGTCCTTCCGCATCGACGGCCAGGGCCCTGATGGCAACGCCCGTCTCAATCGACTGATGCGGCACAAACTCCTTGCCGGGGGAGGCCGTGGCCGGCGCTCGCGGCGGACCAAAGACCTCGAGCGTCGGGCCCCCGGCAGCGGTTGGTGCCGTCGCCGCCACGAGCTTGCGGCCATCGCCACTCCAGCCGACGGCTGCAGGCGCTGAGCGGAGGGCGACTTGCTCGAGGCGCTGCCAACCATTCGATTCCCAGATCCCGATCCCCCCCGTGCCATCCCCCACGGCCAGCCGCTGTCCATCGGGGCGGGCCGCGAGCACGATCGGCAGGGCCAAGCCGTCGGTGATCCTGCGCGGAGGATTGTTGCCGAAGAGATCGGCCACCTGCACGCTCCCGTCGGCGCTGGCGACCACCACCTGGCTGCCAGCGCTAGCCAGGGCCGTGATCGGCCCGGCGCCAATCCGCAGCGAGCGGAGGGCGCTCCCCTTCACCTGCCGCACGGTCCGGTCGGTCGATCCCGAAAGGACCGAGAGATTGTCGGCCAGCCATCGCACCCGGCCACGTCCGGCCGCATGGCCTGGAAAGGTCTGGAGGGGGGTGTCGGTGGCCAGCGACCAGTGCTGAACGACCCCCGCCTCGGAGAGCGTCGCGAGCTTGCTGCTGTCGGCAGAGACCGCCAGCGACACCACTGGCACCGTGTCGCGGAGGATCCTCGGCTCGGCTGCCGCGCCGACCGGCCAGATCCGCACCGCCCCGTCTGCACACGCCGCCGCGATCGACGGAGGCTGCGGCACCCAGGCCAATTCGCGGATCGGCACCGGCCCGGCGTCGAAGCCCGGCTCGCTCCCGCCATCGGCCGTCCGCACGAGCTCGACGCGCCCTTCCTCCCCCGCGGCATACAGCTTCGTGCCGTCGGGAGAGAGCGCCAGCGCCGTGACCGCGGCTGGCGCGGCGATCAACGTCCGCACCCAACAGCGTGCTTTCAGGACCCCCTGCGGCTGAGCGCCGAAGGCGACCCAGTTCCTCCCCAAGGCGCCGGTCCCCCCCGGCCCCGGGCCGGCGGCGCCGGTCGAAAGTGGGACCAGCGCCGGGAAGGGAAGGGCCATCGCCTCGACGACCATCCCGCTGGTCGGATCGATGGCCCGCAGCCGCGGCAGGCCGTCGGCCACGAGAATCTGTGGCAACGATTCGGCGGTGGCCGGGATCGTCAGCGCCAGCGTCGTCACGCCGGCCCCCAACGAGATCGGCCCCGTGATGGCGTCGGTCGCTAGGTTCCACATCCACGCCTGCCCCGCGGCAGTGGCCGCGACGGCATGGAGGCCATCGGGGCTGGTGGCGAGGTGCGCCAGCGCCGCGTCGGCGCCGAGCACCGCCGGCAGCGGTTGGCCGTCACGACCCCAGCGCCGCAGCTCGCGGGCTCCGGGCACCAGCGCGGCGATTCCCCGTTCGCCGGGGAGCGCGACGAGGGCCGCGGCGCCGCCAGGCTCGAGTCCCGGCGTCACCTCGATGACCAGATCGACCGCCGGCGTCCAGACGCGGATCGCCGGATCAGCGCCGGCGGCGAGCACCGCGCCTGGGCCGATCGCCGCGGTCACGATCCCGCCGGTGGCGGCAAACCGTTCCACCTGCCGGCCCGTGGCAGGATCCCAGTTGACCACCGAGCCATCATCGGCCGCCGTCGTCACGATCGTGGCTGGCTTTGCGGCATCGAAGGCCACGCTCCGCACCGCAGCGCGCGCGAGGAGCGTCCGCACCGGGGGGTGATCCGCCGGCGCCGCAACGATCGTCCGCGCGTCCCACAGCGACACCTTCCCATCTTCGCCGCTGGCGGCAAACCAGGCCCCATCGCGGCTGCAGGCGATGTCGGTGATCCGGGCGGCACCGGCGGTGAATCCGCCCTCGATCGGCGTGACCCCGGCGGCATCAACACGGAAGCGCCGCACAATCCGCCCCGCCCCACAAGTGGCCAGCCAGCTGCCGTCGGCGGCCAGGGCGAGGCGATCGGTGCCCGCTTCCGGCAGGGGGAGCTCGGCCACAGGAACGACATCCTTGCCGTCGGCCACCACCGTGGCGGCCAGCGTCCAGAGCCGCAGGCGCTGGTCGTCGCCGAGCGTCACCAGCCGCGGCAATCCGTCGACCGGCGGCAGGATCGTGACATCGCGCTGCGGCACACCGGGGAGGTTGGCGACCAAGGCGACCGCGCCGTCGGCGACGCGCCAGGCCCGGACGCTGCCGGTCTCGCTGACGGCGGCGACCAAGCTGTCATCGGCCGCGATCGCCAGCGCCGTCACCGCACCGGCCGGCGCCCCTTCGCCAAACGTTCGCGCCGCCTGCCCGGTGGGGATGTCCCACTGCCGCACCACGCCATCCAGCCCGGCGCTGAACGCGCCGCGGCCATCGGCTGTGGTCACGATCGCGCGCACGGCTTGGCCATGGCCGGCGAAAGAGCGCGCGGCTGGCAGGGGGAGCTTTGTCCGCTTGATCGTGCCGTCGGCCCCGGCGGTCCACAGCGCCCGGCCATCGCGCTGGTGCGCGATCGCTCGAACGCTTCCCAGATGGGGCAGGAGCGCCCCCTGGGCCACGCCGCTCTGGGGATTCCACAGCGAGACCGCACCGGCAGCGTCGCCCGCCGCGAGCCCCTGTGCGTCGGCGGAGATCGCCAAGCACGCGAGTGGTTGCTCGTGGGTGCCGACGGTCCGCAGCGGCTGCCCGGCGCCGCTCCAGATCCGCAGCGTCCGGTCGTCGCCGCTGGTGGCAAACCACTGCCCGTCGGCTGCCGCCACCGCCAGCTTGACCCCCTGCGCGTGTCCATCGAGGGGGCTCCCCGCGACCGGACGGGCCCATTGCCGCACCGTGCCATCGGCACCGGCTGTAAACACCATGGCGCCGTCGGCAGTCGCGGCGACATCGAGCACGCCCCCGGCATGCCCCCCGATCGATCCGCGATCGGCGCCATCGGCGGTGTTCACCCAGCGCACGGCCCCGGCGTCGTCGCCGATGACCAGCGTGGAGCCATCCGATGTCGCTGCCAGGGCTTGCGCCGCAACCCCCGGCGGCAGATCGCGGACCGGCTGCAGCGTGGCGATGTCGATGACTTGGATCCCGCCATCCTCGCGGGCGACCGCGGCGACTTGTTGCCCGGGGAGTGGCAGCAGATCGCGGATCCCGGCGGCAACGGCCAGGGATCGCTCCACGGCCGGGGGCCCCTGCCAGAGGCGGAGCGTGCCATCGAGCCCGGCGGAGAGGATCTGCTGCGGGTTCCCCGGCACAAACGCCGTCGCCGCCACCCCTCCGCCATGGACGCCGATCGTGCCCAGCGGCCCGTCGAGGAACGGACTGCGGAGGACGATCCGCCCCGCCTCGTCAGCGCTGAGAAACTGCGTGCCATCGGCCCGCCAGGCGGTAGACACCCCCGCGGTCGGCTCGGTGATCGTGGCCGCGGCCCCCGCGGCCGGCGCCGCGCCCGCACCTGCCGCGTGGAGCCGTTCGGTGTCCCACAGCCGCGCGGCCGGATCGGCGCCGGTCGTGACCAACGTTCGGCCGTCGGCGGAGAGGGCCAGCCCCGCGGCGCGGCCGACATGGGCCGGTCGCGCCAAAAGCGGGCGCACCAGGGGGAGGTCCCAGACCCGCACCGTGTTGTCTTGCGACGCGGTGACAAGTGTCCGGCCGTCGCCACTGATGGCCACCCCGGTCACCGGGCCGGTGTGGCCGGAAAAACGGCGCAGCTCCTTCCCCGTGGCGGCATCCCAGAGGAGAGCCGTGCCATCGGTGGCGGCCGTCACCACCCGTTCGCCGTCGGGGGTGAACTGGGCTGCAAACGCGGCCCCCTCATGGCCGCGGAGGACCACCTCGTTGGGCTCGGCTTCGGCCGCCAGGCCGGCCGAGACCAGCGTGAACAGCCCAATCAACCAGCCGATGGCCACACGCCCGCGGATGGCGGAGGTCGCGGACAGGGCAGCGGCATCATGGCGAAGGACCGACGTCGTCGATCGGGCGTTCATCCGCGCTCCTCCCCCTACCCAGATCTGTCTTCCCCGCCGCCGGATGAAGATTCTACCCGATCCAGAGGGCCCGGTAACGCCGCTGTCCTCCGGCTGATCCGCGTGGATGGTTGCCAGCTTCCAGCCATTCGCTACACTCCCGGCCTTGGTGGGGGGTCCTTTCGTTCCCGGGGGTTTCAAGATGTCAGCCTGGCTGCGCTCCGTCGTTTCCTCGTCCCGTGCCACGATTCGCCCCTGGCTCGGCGCCAGCCTGCTCGCGGTCTGGACGCTCCTGGCCAGCGGATTCCTCGCCGGCGGCACGGCCTTCGCCGGTGAGGCCGATCTCCTCATCCCCGATCTCACCCAGGCCCGCTTCTTCAACGAATCGATCAGCGGCTGGAACCTGCTCTTCTTCGGGTCGTTTGTGATCGGCGGCACGCTCGGCATCTCGCTGTGGCTGCGAAGTCAGATCAAGGCCCTGCCGGCGCATGAGTCGATGCTCAAAGTCGCCGACATCATCTTCGAAACCTGCAAGACCTACCTCCTCAAGCAGGCGCAGTTCCTCGCGCTGCTGTTTGCGATGATCGCCGCGGCGATGGCCTACTACTTCCTCGTTCTCAAAGGGGAACCGATCGGGACGCTCCTCCTGGTGCTCCTGTTCTCGATCGTCGGTATCGGCGGGTCGTTCTGGGTCGCCTGGTTCGGGATCCGCGTTAACACCTACGCCAATGCCCGCACCGCCTTCGCCTCGCTCCGTGGCGAGCCGTGGGACGTCGTCAACATCCCCCTCCGCGCCGGGATGTCGATCGGCCTGTTCCTGATCTCGCTGGAGCTGATCATGATGGTGATCATCCTCCTCTTCGTACCGCGTAACGTCGTCGGCTACTGCTTCCTCGGCTTTGCAATCGGCGAGTCGCTCGGGGCCTCGGCCCTCCGCATTGCCGGCGGCATCTTCACGAAGATCGCCGACATCGGCTCCGATCTGATGAAGATCGCCTTCAACGTCAAGGAGGACGATCCCCGCAATCCCGGCGTGATCGCCGACTGCACCGGCGACAACGCCGGCGACTCGGTCGGCCCGACGGCCGACGGCTTCGAGACCTACGGCGTCAC
>CAMBFA010000029.1 GCA_945865325.1 Candidatus Kuenenia stuttgartensis | reverse complement strand
TGGCTCGAAGGGGCGCCGGCGGGGAAGCCGAAAGCCGGCGGGGCCGCCGTTGGGGCGATCGTCGTCGTTCGGCCGTCGCGCGACGAGGACGAAATCTGGGCGATCGATCAGGCGCTGCGCTGCCCCGGCGTGACGGCCGTGCTCGCCTGACCACAGCGCGTTTCCAGCACGGCGATGCGACGCTGGCAGCTGGCGGCCCGCGGCAGCGGCACGGTGGGATTTTTGGTGAGGCCGGTGGCGGCCCGGCGCGAGCCGTCGTGGGCCGAGGCCCGGATCAACGTGGCGGCTGTTGCCACACTCGGGCGCTGGCGGGGGGGCGACGATCCCCTCTCGTCGCATCGCTGGGCGCCTGCCGTCGGCTCGCTCGCGGTTCGGCGGCTGCGGCTGTCGCTTCAGGAGGGGCCATGGGCGTGCGAACAGCCCCCCGATGTGCCCACGGTGGAGATCGCGATTGACCTGGCCACCGGCCGCGAAGCGATCGGCGACGCCACTTCCACCCTCCGCAGGGCTGGCCCACGCAGCGGCGCCGCGCCGATCGGTCGGCCCTGGTCGCCGGGTGTGCTCCCTGATGCCAGTGGGGGGGGAGGGCTGTCGTGCCGCGCATCCTGACCCTCTGGCTGCCGCGCTGGCCGGTGCAGCGGCGCTTGAGTAGCAACGCCGAGCTGCGCCATGGGCCGGTGTTCGTCTGCCAGCGTCAGCCGCAAGGCGCGATGGCGGTGGTGGCCTGGGCCATTCCCCGTCGTCCGGCAGCGCCGGAGGTCGGGGTGAAGAGGGCCGTGACAGCCGGGGATGCGACAGCCGGGCCAGCAACGGCCGGCGATGGAGTGGCAATCCAGGCCGGCATGCCCCTGGCCGAGGCGATGGCGGCGGTGGCGCTCGTCCATGGCCCACACGCCTGTCGCCGGGCCTGGATCGATCATGACGATCCGGTGGCCGACCTCGATGCACTGCTCGAGATCGCTCGCTGGTGTCGGCGCTTCACGCCGGCGGTGGCGGTGGAGGGAAGCGGCTCAGACCCGTGCCAACGGCCGGAGTGCCTCCATCTCGATGTCACGGCCACGGCAGGCTTTTTCGGCGGCGAAGAGAGACTTGCGCGCACGGCCGTATGGACGCTCGCCGCGCGCGGCCTCCATGCCCGCGGGGCGATCGCCGACACCCCCGGAGCCGCTTGGGCCGCCGCCCACCATGTCGATCGGCTGGCGGCGCTGGCCGGCGAGCCGGCGCCACGCGGCCGGCGGCGGAGCGTGGTGGTGGCGCCGGGAGGGCATCGGCTCCCCCCGGCGCGATCGCCGGCGGAGGCGCCCACTGCGGGGCAGGCGACGCAGGATGTCGCGGGGCGTCCGCAGGATGTCGCAGGGCGTCCGCAGGATGTCGCGGGGCGTCCCCCGCAGGGCCTGATCGATGCGTTGCCGGCCACAGGGCTGCGGTTGGATGGCGGCACGCTCCAGAAGCTCTGCGAAGTGGGGATCGATTCGATCGGTGGGGTATTGCGGCTGCCGCGCAAGAGCCTGGCGTCGCGCTTCGGCCCGTTGCTCGTGCGCCGGCTGGCGGAGCTCACAGGAGAGCGGGCCGAGCCGCTCGAACCGTTGCCGGGGGGGGAGCTGCCGCAGGCCAGCCACGCCTTCGATTTCCCCCTCTCGCTCCGCGGCACCTCGGAGGAGCAGTTCGCCCAATGCCTCCGCCCGCTCCTCGAAGCGTGTGTCCGGCCCCTTTCCGCCGCGGGGCGGGGCGTGACGGCGCTCCAAGTGAGACTCGAGCGGGTGAGACTCGAGCGGGTGAGACTCGAACCGGCGCGGCTCGAACGCACCGGCTCGGCCGGCGCCGATGCGGCGACCGGGCCGGCGGGGCGATCCACGGCCACCAGCGCCCCGGTCGTTGTCGATGTCGGGCTCTTCCGCCCGAGCGTGACCGTCGCCCATCTGGCGGAGCTGATCCGGCTGCGGATGTCGCGTATGCAGCTGCCGAAGGAGATCGATGGGGTTTCGATCGAGGTTGTGGCCGCCGGTGAGGTCGGCAGCCGGCAGCGGATGCTGTTTGGCGAGGCGGAGGAGGCGGGGGACGGGGAGGTCGCCATGCTGCTCGAGCGCCTGGCGGGGAGGCTCGGCCGGGCGGCGGTCTACGAGCCACGCTCTGTGGCCGACGCCCAGCCGGAGCATGCCTGGATGGCGGTCCCGCCGGGGCAGAGGACGCGATCGCCCGGACGCATCACCAGATCGCCGTCAGACGACCGCGCCAGCCCTGCCAAGGGAGCGTCGCGCAGCGCCGCGAGCCAGTCAGGCCCCTGCCCCGCCCCGGAGCGGAGGCCGTTTTGGATGTTTCCCCGTCCCCTGCGCCTGGAGCCACTCCTGCGGGGAGCAGACCGTGAGCCGCCGGAGCGCCGGGCGGCGGCCGGAGTGCCTGTCCGCTTCCGCTACCAGTCGCTGGTCCATCGGGTGCTCTGTGCCCAGGGGCCGGAGCGGATCGAGACGGCGTGGTGGCGCGGCCCCTGGGTGCGCCGGGATTATTTTCTCGTCGAGGCGGTGGTCGAGGGGGGCGACGGACAGCGGGACGACGGCGGTGACGGGTCAGGGAGCGTCGAGGATGTCCTGCGGTTGTGGATCTTCCGGCAGGTGCGGAACGGGGACTGGTTTGTCCATGGCATCTTCGCCTGAACGGCGCGGCCATGGAGGGAATACGTCGAAGGAGGCGCTGTCATGCCGTCGTCGCGACCTGTGATCACAAGTCAGGGCATCGCAAGCCCGGGGGTCAGCCCCTGGGGCGCGCGCGAGCCCCCCCGCTACGCCGAGCTCCATGTCACGAGCAACTTCTCCTTCCTCCAGGGCGCCTCCCATCCGGAGGAGCTCGTCCGCACCGCCCACGCCCTCGGATATGCCGGGATCGCGATCACCGATCACACGACGCTCGCCGGCATCGTCCGGGCGCACGGGGCCGCGAAGGAGGTCGGCATCCCGCTCATCGTCGGGGCCACGCTCACATCCGTCGATGGCCACGTCCTCGTGGTATGGGCGGAAAACCGGGCCGGCTACTCAAACCTCTGCCGCCTCCTCTCAATCGGCTACGGCGGGATTCCGGCGGGGAGCGGGCAGGAGCAGCGAGATGGCACAGCGGCTGCCAGCGCGATCGCGGAAGACGGGAACGATCGCGGCCCGGTCAGCTGCCGGCTCTCGCTCGCTTCTGTTGCGGCCCATGCGGCGGGCCTGCGGGCCGGCGTGCCGCTGGCGGCCGCGGACGGAGATTGGCGGCGGCTGGCGGGGTGGCGCGAGGTGTTTGGGGAGCGAGTTTGCGGGCTGGCGGAGGTGGCGCTCGAGGGGGATGACACGGTGCGGCTCGAGCACTTCGCCCGCGCCTGCCGGCGGGCGGGAGTCGACGTCGTGGCGGCCGGCGACGTCCGCTGCCACATCCGCGCCCGGCTCCCCCTCCTCGATGCCCTCACGGCGGTCCGTCATGGCGGCACGATCGAGGAGGTCCGCGCCCGCCTCCTCACCAACGGCGAGCGCCATCTCCACGAGCAATCCACGCTCCTGGCCCGGTTCGCGAGCTTGCCAGGGGCCGTCGAACGCTCCGTAGAATGGGCGGCGGCCTGCACCTTTTCCCTCGACGAACTGCGCTACGAATACCCCGACGCCGTTGTGCCGGCCGGTGCGACGGCGGCGGGATACCTCGCCGAGACGGTGTGGCGGGGGGCCGCGAAACGCTATCCCGACGGGGTCCCCGAGAAGGTCTGCGGACTCCTCAAGCACGAGCTTGCGCTCGTTTCCGAGCTCGGCTACGAGGCCTATTTTCTCACCGTCTTCGACATCGTGCGCTTCGCCCGCCGCCGTGGAATCCTCTGCCAGGGGCGCGGGTCGGCGGCCAATTCGGCGATCTGCTACTGCCTCGGGATCACGTCGGTCGACCCGGCCAGGATGCAGGTCCTCTTCGAGCGCTTCATCAGCCGCGAGCGCCGCGAGGCCCCCGACATCGACATCGACTTCGAGCACCACCGCCGCGAGGAGGTGATCCAATACCTCTACGACACCTACGGCCGCTCGCGCGCGGCGATGACCGCCGAGGTGATCTGCTACCGCCTCCGCTCGGCCGTGCGCGACATGGGAAAGGCGATTGGGCTATCGCTCGACCGGGTGGCGCGGATCGCCGAGGTGCTCGATGTCGGCGACCGGGTCGACCGACTGCCGGAGCGGCTCGCCGAGGCGGGGCTCGAGCCCGACGGCGACACCGGCCGGCGGCTCACGGCCCTCGTCGGTGAGCTCATCGGCTTCCCCCGTCATCTCGGCCAGCATGTCGGCGGCATGGTGATGACGCGTGGCGATCTGTGCGATCTGGTGCCGATCCAGCCGGCAACGATGGCGGGCCGTTCGATCGTCCAGTGGGACAAGGACGACCTCGACGAACTGGGGATTCTGAAAGTTGATTGCCTGGCGCTCGGGATGCTCACCGCCATCCACCGGGCGTTCGATCAGGTCGAGGCGGCAGGGGGCCCGAAGCTGACGCTCGCCACCGTGCCGGCGGAGGATCCGGCCGTCTACGAGATGGTGTCGCGGGCCGACACCGTCGGTGTGTTCCAGATCGAGAGCCGGGCGCAGATGAGCATGCTCCCCAGGCTCAAGCCAGCCTGCTTCTACGACCTCGTCATCGAGGTGGCGATCGTGCGGCCGGGGCCGATCCAGGGGGGGATGGTCCATCCCTACCTGCGCAGGCGCAGTGGCGAGGAGCCGGTGAGCTACCCCAACGAGGCGATCCGCGGCGTCCTCGAGAACACGCTCGGCGTCCCCCTCTTCCAGGAGCAGGCGATGCGGCTGGCGGTGGTGGCAGCCGGGTTCACACCGGGGGAGGCCGATCAGCTCCGTCGGGCGATGGGGGCGTGGCGGCGGCCGGGGGTGATCGACGAGTTTCACCGCCGGCTCGTCGAGGGGATGACGTCGCGCGGGCTCGCCGCGGAGTTTGCCGAGCAGGTGTTCGCCCAGATCCGTGGCTTCGGCGAATACGGCTTCCCCGAGTCGCACGCGGCGAGCTTCGCCCTGCTTGTCTACGTGTCGGCATGGCTCAAGTGCCATCATCCGGCGGCCTTCACTGCGGCGCTCTTGGCGAGCCAGCCGATGGGGTTTTACGCGCCGGCCCAGCTCGTGCGCGATGTCCGCCAGCGTGGGGTGCGCGTGTTGGCGGTGGATGTCAACGCCAGCGCTTGGCATGCGCGCGTGTGCCACCGGGGCGGAGAGGGGGCGAATGGCTCGCCGCCACGTTCCGGCAAGGGGCCGGGTTTGCGGCTCGGGCTCGAGCAGGTGCACGGCCTCGGCGCAGCGGAGGGGGAGCGGATCGAGGTGGCGCGGCGCGACGGCCTGTTCGGCACGGTCGATAATCTCGCCCGCCGCGCCCGGCTCGGCCGCGAGGCACTGTTGAGCCTGGCGCGGGCCGGGGCCTTGGCTTCGCTGGGAATGGACCGGCGGCGGGCGGTGTGGGAGGCGCTGCGCGATCGGGAACGCCCGGGCAGTCAGCCGCTCTTGGTCGACCTCGCCGACGACGAGGATGATGACGAGGTCGAGCTTCCGGCGACGACTCCCCGCGAGGAGGTGATCTTCGATTACCGTACGTCGGGCCTCTCGCTCGAGGCCCACCCGCTCCAGTTCGACCGAGCGGGGCTCGCCCGGCGCGGCGTCGTCACCACGGCGGAGGCCCACGATGCCCCGGAGGGACGGTGTGTGGCGGTGGCGGGGATCGTGCTCTCCAGGCAGCGGCCGTCGACGGCCCACGGGATCATTTTCCTGTCGATCGAGGATGAGACCGGCGCGGCGAATGTCGTCGTCCGGCCGGACGTGTGGCAGCAGTCCGAGGCGCTTTCGCGGCGGGCGGCGGCAGTCGTGATCGAGGCCCGCGTGCAGCGCCGGGCCGGGGTCGTCCATCTCCTGGCGACACGGATGGAGCGGCTGGTGTCGGACGAGGCCGCAGGCGGGGGGGAAGCGGGGCTCCCGGAGGGGGCATCCCTGCCGCGGATGTCACGCGACTTCTGTTGAGGGCAGGTGACGCACGGCGAAGGGGAGGGGCGTTGGAGAGCCTGCCGAAGCGGGGGCCATGATGCTACAACGTTCCCCATGAGCACCTCTGCCCACCCTGCCGTCGTCAGCACCGATCTCCCCCTCGGCCCCGTCCATCGTGGCAAGGTTCGCGATTGTTACCGGCTCGCTCCCGATCATCCCGGCGGCGAGGCGCGGATGCTGATTGTGTCCACCGACCGGATCAGCGCCTTCGACTGGATCCTCCCCACGCCGATCCCCGACAAGGGCCGCGTGCTGACGGCCATCTCGCGCCACTGGTTCGACTGGCTTATCCACGGCCCCGCCCCCGTTGCCCATCACCTGATCACGACCGACGTCGAGGCGATGGGGCTACCGGCGGGCATCGACCTCGGGCCGCTCCGCGGCCGATCGATGCTCGTGCGGGCGGCCACCGTGATTCCGTTTGAGTGTGTCGTCCGTGGCCGGCTCGCCGGAAGTGGATGGGCTGAGTACCGGCGCAGCGGCACGGTCTGTGGCGAGCCGTTGCCGGCCGGGCTCTCGGCCGGCGATGAGCTCCCCGAACCGATCTTCACGCCAGCCACGAAGGCCACCAGTGGCCACGACGAGAATGTCTCGTTTGCTGTCATGGCCGAGAGCATCGGCTCGGAGCTGGCGAGCTTACTCAAGGCAAAGAGCCTCGATGTTTTCCGGCGCGGAGCCGCCCATGCCGCTGCCAAGGGAATTGTCCTCGCCGACACCAAGTTCGAATGGGGCCAGGCTGCCGATGGCACCGTGATCCTCGTCGACGAGGTGTTGACCCCCGATTCGTCGCGGTTCTGGCCGGTGGCAGCCGTCGGCGGGGGGGGCGTCAGAGATTCCTTCGACAAGCAGTTCGTCCGCGATTGGCTTGAGGCGAGCGGCTGGGACAAGGCGAGCGATCCCCCGAGCCTCCCCGCCGAGGTCGTGGCGAAAACGCGGCAAAAATACCTCCAGGCCTGCCGGATGCTGACCGGCACCCTCCCGGCGGGTGTGGAATGAGCGGACGGGCCGTCGTGTGGGGATGTGCCGGGCCAACACTGCCCTAGGGATGCGACGGGAACAAATCTAGAATGGGTCGGCTCTCTCCCCGCAGACCCGCCCCGAGTCTCCCCAACGCGAACCCCTCCCCTGCCCCATGCTGCGCTACTGGACCGCCGGCGAATCGCACGGCCCCGCCCTCCTCGCCCTCGTCGACGGCTTCCCGGCGGGGCTGGCCCTAGACCTCCCGGCGATTGATGCCGAGCTTGTGCGCCGACAGGGGGGCTATGGTCGGGGGGGACGGCAGCGGATCGAGACCGACAGCGTCCGATTCCTCTCGGGGCTGTGGCGGGGAACGACGCTCGGCAGCCCGTTGGCGATGGAGATCGTCAACCGCGACGCCAAGCTCGAACGGCTCGACGATGTCGACCGTCCGCGGCCCGGCCATGCCGACCTGGCCGGGGCCGTGAAACATCTCGGCGGCGTCCGCGCGGTGCTCGAGCGGGCCAGTGCCCGCGAGACCGCGGCGCGGGTGGCGGCCGGAGCCCTCGCCCGCCAACTCCTGGCCACCTTCGGGATCGAGGTCGGCGGCTGGGTGACGGCGCTGGGCGGGATCGAGCTTGGGCCCCGTGAGGGGACGCTTCCCGAGCTGCGGGGCTTGCGCGACTCCAGCGCCATCTATTCGCTCCACCCCGAGCGAGACGAGGAAGTCACCGAGCTCATCGACCGGGTCGGCAAGGAGGGGGACACCCTCGGCGGCGTGGTCGAGGTCCGCGTCGACGGCCTGCCGATCGGCCTCGGGACTCACGCCCAGTGGGATCGCAAGCTCGATGGCCGACTCGCCCAGGCGGTGATGGCCGTGCAGGCGATCAAAGGGGTCGAAATCGGGCTCGGCTTTGAGGCAGCCAGGCGCCGTGGCTCGCAGGTTCACGACCCGATTCATTACGACGCGGCGCGGCGTGATCAGACCGATCTCGGCTTCACCCGGCCGACGAATAATGCCGGCGGCCTCGAGGCGGGGATGACCAACGGGCAGCCGCTGGTGATCCGGGCCGCGATGAAGCCGATCAGCACTCTCCGCAAGCCGCTGGAGAGCGTGAATCTGCGGACGAAGCAGACCGAGGAAGCGGCCTACGAGCGGAGCGACGTCTGCGCGGTGAGCGCTGCAGCGGTGATTGTCGAGCATGTCGTCGCCTTCGAGATGGCCGCGGCGCTCGTCGATAAGTTCGGCGGCGATAGCGTCGAGGAGATGCTGGCGCGCTGGAAGCTCTACCACGATCTGGCCCGCGCCCGTTGACGAAGACGATGACGGAAAGCCGCCGGGGAACGGATTCCCCGGAAATCCGCGAGGGACATGGATGTTCGTCGCCCAGCAAGCCGCCCGCAGCCGTGTCGTCCGCACGACGTTCGTCGTCGCCTGCCTGATCCCCTGCGCGGTGCTCGTCGCCTGGGCCGGGTGGCGCCGCACCGGGGCCCATCGGGACCAGCTCGTTCGGGAGTGGGCAGGGACACTCGGCATGCCGCTGGCGGTCGGGCGCGTCAAACATCTCCGCCCCGGAGCACTCCGGCTGATGGATGTGGCCCTGCCCGACGGCCGCGGGGGGGAGTCGGTTCGGGTGCCTTGGGTCGATGTGGAGTCGTCCGCCACGGAAGTCCGCATCCGTCTGTCGGAGCTCAATGGTACCCCGACGGCGATCGCTGCCGCGGTGCGCCTGGCGCGCGCATGGCTCGATGAACCGACTCGATTCGATCGCAACGTCGTCATCGACATCGGTCGGTTCGGCTTCGGCGCAGCGGAGACTGCTGGCCGTGCCGGAATGCGGATCGAGTGCGTTGGGGCCGAGGCCGGCCGGGCGATCCGCCTCCGCGCGGAGCCAGAGAACGGGGAGTGGCTCGTCGTCCAGGCCCTCGCCGTGGCCGGAGTGCAGGGGAAACGCCTCTCGGTGCGCGGGCAGGTGGCAACGCCCGTTCCGCTCAGCGCCGTCGCAGCGGCCCTCGGCTGGTCGGCCGGCGCAGCCGGGGGAACGGGCCTTGCCACCCTCGCCGGCTCGATCGATGCCGAAGTGGGGGGGAGCGGCTGGGACGGATCGTTCAGCGCGGTCCTTGCCGATGTCGATCTCGCCGCCGTTACGACAGCCATTCCCTGGCATGCCACCGGCATGGCGCGGGTCGACATCGACGAATGTCGGATGGTGGCGGGGCGGGTCGACTCGGTCCGGGGGCGCGTGGTGACCGGTGCCGGTGGAATCGCTCAGGAGGGCCTTGACGCCCTCCTGACGACGCTCGGATGCCGCGCCGGCCCCGGGTGGAGGCCGGCCCCGCGCGGCACCGACATCCGCTTCGAGCGCGGCGCGGCCAGCGTCGAGATTGATGAGCGGGGGATGCGGATCACCGCCGCCGACCAGTCGGCCCTGCTGGTGGGGGCCAATGGTTCGCTTCTCGAGCCACCGGTCGCTGCCGTGAGCCTCTCTTCGGTAGCGCGGGCCCTTTCATCGACCACCGCGCCGGCGGTGCCGGCCACGCCGATGAGCGGATGGCTTCTCTCGTTCTTTCCCTTTCCAGCGAAGGCCACACCGACCCCGCAGACGGGCCCGCCGCCAGGGACCTTCCGTTCGATCCCCCCAGAGCCCCGGGCCAGTGCGCCCGGCGCGGTCGGTGCCGGGGAGCCGGCCGCCCGGCGCTGACGCCCCCGCCCCGCGCGGATCGGGCGCCAGACCCTCTTCCCCACTCGCCCGGGAGAGAGTCGGGGCAAGTTGACGAAGTTTTGACGATGAATCGACTAGGGGATGACCCACCGACGCTGGCAAGCCCGGAGAAATGCGTCACAGTAAGGGCTGGCCGGATGATGGCGGTTTCCATCGCCGGCCAGTGCCCCCGTGGCGATTCCCTCCCCTTCCTCCGAGGCCCGTCCCGACATGACGTCGAAGACCAGTCACTCTCCCAAGCAGTCCCAACGCCGCAAGGCTGGCAAGCCCGTTTCGACGGCCTCCGGCCATGCCACCGCCCAGTCGGCCAATGGCAGTCGCCACGCGCAGATCGACGTCGCCGCCGACGAGTTCGCCTTCGGACGGTCGGCGGTCGGCGGCCCCCAGAGTGAGGTCGAGCCGCACGACCGTGTCGGTGGGGAGACGGCACTGGCCAACGATGCCGAGTTGCTCCACCAACCCACCGGCCAGCACTGGAGCGACCTCGATTGGCCGGTCGTCATCTGGATCGGGCTGATCCATGCCGCCGCCCTCGTGGCCCCTTTCTACTTCACGTGGTCGGGGCTGGCGATCGGCGTGGTCTTGGCCTGGGCCACCGGTAGCCTCGGCGTCTGTCTCGGCTACCACCGCCTGCTGACGCACGGCAGCTTTTCGACGACCCGGGCTGTGAAGATGTTCTACGCATGGATGGGGGGGGTGTCCGGTGAGGGGTCGGCGCTCCACTGGGTTGCTAACCACCGCAAGCACCACGCCTTCAGCGATCTCGAGGGGGATCCGCACACACCGTACGATGGTGGAGTCTGGAGCCACGTCCTCTGGATGTTCCCGCGGCGCGATCCCGCCGAGCTCGACGCTCACTGCCGTCGCTGGGCCCCCGATCTCTACAAGGATCCGGGCATCCTCTTCCTCCACAAGACGTTCCTCCTGTGGCACTTCCTCATCGGCGCGGCTCTCCTCTTCACCGGGGCGGCGGTGGTCGACTGGCGGACCGGGGTCTCGTGGCTTCTGTGGGGGCTGGCCATGCGGATGGTCTACGTGTTCCACGTGACGTGGTTCGTCAATTCGGCGACCCACATCTGGGGCTACCGCAACTACGAGACGAACGACAACTCGCGGAATCTGTGGTGGGTCGGGCTGCTGGCGTTCGGTGAGGGGTGGCACAACAACCACCACGCTTTCCAACGGATGGCCAAGCACGGCCACCGGTGGTGGGAGGTCGACACCACCTACTGGATGATCGTGGCAATGGAAAAGCTCGGGCTCGCCTGGAATGTCGTCAAAACGCCCCGTGGCGGCCGGACCACGGCTGCCTGATGCCGGGGGACCCTCCGCGTCGGTTTTTTCCGGCTGGTCCCGGGCGGGAGGCATTCCCCCCCGGGACCATCCCGGCCCGGGCAATTGGGCCCCGGGATGCCGGCGGGGGCGGATGCTGTTGCAAATCGGCCCCCCGCCGATACACTTTTTAGTTCCCCCAAGAGACATGGTTTATCGCGGTGAATGCCGCGGATGATTTGGTTTCCGTGGTAGGCGTGCCGGTGGTACATGGAGTGGGATGCAGCGTGCATCCTCGGAGTGCCGCGCACGGCTTGCCCGTCACGTTTCAGGTCGCCTGCAAAAGGGCGGTTTTTGGCTGATGTCGCTCACGAAAGATCGTAAAACGGAACTCATCGGTGCGTATCGGCGAGGGAATGCCGACACCGGCTCGGCAGAGATCCAGATCGCCCTGCTCTCGGGTCGGATCACCCATTTGACTGGGCACTTCAAAACGCACTCGAAAGACTTCGCCAGCCGGCGTGGTCTGCTGCAGATGGTCAGTCGCCGCCGCCGCCTCCTCGACTATCTCAAGCGTGTCGAGCCGCAGCGATACCTCGACATTATTCAGCGTCTCGAGATCCGCAAGTAATCGCCGCGGTATGGCTGGGCCCAGTCGCTGAAGCCTGAGGCAAACCCTCATCGCGGCGAACGTGAGCGGGTGGCCACGGGCCTTTGGTGGCCGCGGGCCTTTGAAGGGTTAACACGATCCGTTCACCTTGTGCGGCACTTCGGTGCCCGGTCTCGGCGGCGGTTCGGGGAGAGATTCTGGTCTGTTGGGGGCGGGTGTCGTGGGGGCAATGATCCCCTAGGCCTGCATCCCAGGTCCACTTGATTTGATGCTCCCGGTAGTTCGTTGCTGCCGGGGGCGTGCCACCGGGAACTGTTCTCCTGATTGCGGGGGGCGTTCAGGTCGGTCGGCAGAGGCGGTGGTGGAGTCCTGGAGGTTCGGCACGTGGCCGAGCCTCGGACGTCTCGCCGTCTTGGTTCGGTATCGGGGGGAGTGGGCATCAACTCCATCGCCCCCCGTGACGACGGCGTGCACAGGGCGCGCGGTCGGGCGGGAAGGGAAGAAAGAAGAGTTTTCATGAAAACGGTTGTCGAACGAAAAATCGGGGATCACACCCTCTCCATTGAAACGGGACAGTTGGCGAAGCAGGCGGCCGGGGCCGTCCTCGTGCGGTATGCGGAGACGGCGGTCATCGTGGCTGCAGCGACCGGAGCACCGCGCACCGGCATCGATTTCTTCCCGCTCACCTGTGATTACCGCGAGCGTTCTGCGGCGGCGGGCAAGTTTCCCGGTGGCTTCCTCAAGCGCGAGGGGCGCCCGACGATGAAGGAGACGCTCACGAGCCGTCTCATGGATCGTCCCATTCGCCCGTTGTTCCCCGACGGGTTCTTCGACGAGGTCCAAATCCAGGCTTCGGTCCTCTCCAGCGACAAGCAAAATGACGGCGACGTCTTGGCGATGAACGGTGCTTCGGCGGCGCTGTCGATCTCGCAGCTCCCCTTCCGCGGGCCGCTCGGGAGCGTCCGGTTGGCGCAGGTCGACGGGGTGTTTGTTCCGTTCCCGACTCAGGATCAGCTCGAGGAGAGCGATCTCGACCTGATCGTGTCGGGCAGCGAGACCGCTGTCCTCATGATCGAGGGCTTTGCCCGCGAGATGCCCGAGGCCCGCATGCTCGAGGCGATCGTCGAGTGCCACCGGATCATTCGCGAGCTGTGCTCGATGCAGCATGAGCTCGTCCGGCTGGCCGGCAAGCCGAAGAAGGAGTATGTCCTCGCCGACTACACCAACCTCCGCGAGCGGCTCACCCGCGACTACCTCCATGATCTCAAGGCTGCCAAGGCGACGGCCGTCAAGGCCGAGCGTGGCCAAGCGGTGAAGGCCCTCAAGGAGAAGGCGAAGGCGGCGATCGTCCCTCTCGAGCCGGCCGGTGCTGCCAAGTCGGGTGATGCCGGTGGCGTCAGCGAGGCCGATTTCTCCCATGTTTGGCACGGGCTCGAGGAGCGTGCCGTCCGGGACCTGATCTACGAAGGAAAGCGTCCCGACGGTCGTGACTACACGACCCTCCGTCCGATCTCCTGTGAGGTCGATCTGCTCCCACGCGTCCACGGTTCCGCGGTCTTCCAGCGCGGTGAGACCCAGGCGTTGGTGACGATCACCCTCGGGACCGGCAAGGACGAGCAGCGCGTTGACGGCCTCCTCGATGAGTATTCGAAGAAGTTCATGCTCGACTACTACTTTCCGTCGTTCTCCGTCGGCGAGGTCCGCCCGATCCGCGGCCCCGGCCGGCGCGAGATCGGCCACGGCGCTCTCGCTGAGCGGAGCGTCAAGCCGGTGCTCCCCGCTCCCGATGTTTTCCCTTACACAATCCGGGTGCTCTCCGACATCCTTGAGTCCAACGGCTCGAGCTCGATGGCCTCGGTGTGCGGTGCGACCCTCGCCCTGATGGCCGCCGGCGTGCCGATCACGAGCCCCGTCGCGGGGATCTCCGTCGGGCTCGTCAAGCAGTCGGAGCACGAATGGAAGCTCCTCACCGACATCATCGGTGACGAGGACCACTACGGCGACATGGACTTCAAGATCGCCGGAACCCCGGCCGGGATCACGGGCATCCAGCTCGATCTGAAGATCGACGGCATCTCGCCGGCGATCATCGAGGCGACGCTGAAGCAGTCTCGCGTGGCCCGCCTCGAGATCCTCCGTGCGATGCTCTCGACGATCAGTCGTCCGCGTCAGGAGATCTCCCCGTGGGCCCCGCGGCTCCTGCGGACGCAGATCAACCCCGAGAAGATCGGCCTCCTCATCGGCCCGGGTGGAAAGACGATCCGTGCCATCCAGGAATCGACCGGCGCGAGCATCGAGGTCGAGGACGACGGCACGGTGACGGTGGCCAGCCATGACGCTGAGGGGGCGATGGCGGCCATGGCGAAGATCGAGGCGCTGACCGCCTCGATCCAAGTCGGCCGAATCTACGAAGGTCGGGTGACGAGCATCAAGGACTTCGGTGCGTTCGTCGAGCTCGTTCCCGGCAAGGATGGTCTGTGCCACATCAGCGAGTTGTCGGACGACTATGTCTCGAGCGTCGGCGACGTCTGCCGCGTCGGCGACATCATGCGGGTCAAGGTGATCGCTGTCGACGATCAGGATCGGGTGAAGCTCAGCCGGAAGGTGGCGATGCGTGAGCTTGCCGACGGTGGCAATGGCGGCAACGCCGGCAACGCCGGCTCCTGACCCGTCGAGCGACCAAGCGGGATCTCCCGGGCGCCGCACCAGCGTGGCGGCGCCCGGGACTCCGCGCGGAGGGGGGAGCATGTCTGCGGCAGACGAATCGGTCCATCCCCGGGCGGAGACGTATGCCGAGTTTGCGGCGCTGGTCGGGGCCCTCGCCCACGAGATCCGCAATCCACTCTCCACGATCCGGCTCAACATGGAGCTGTTGGCGGAGGATTTCGAGAACACCGATCCTCAGTCGCCGACGAAGCAGCGCGACCGGCGGGCCAAGGCGAAGATCGAGTTGGTCCGCGAGGAGTGCGACCGCCTCCAGAAGCTCCTCGGCGACTTCCTCGACTTTGCCCGGCAGGAATCGCTGACGCTCGAGCCGGGCAATCTCAACGTCGAGATCGACCAACTCCTCGACTTCTTCACGCCCCGGGCCAACGAGGCGCAGGTCGAGATTGTCCGCTATCTCGATCCCGAGCTGCCGATGGTCCGCCTCGATCGCGAGACCTTCCGCTCGGCGCTGCTCAATCTCCTCATCAATGCCGTCCAGGCGATGGATCCCGGCGGGCAACTCGTCGTCCGCACCCGTCCTTCCGGGCTGGGAGTGGCGATCGAGCTGATCGACACCGGCCAGGGGATGTCGGAGGAGACTCTCGCCAAGGTATTCCGCGCTTTTTACACGACGAAACAGGGGGGAAGCGGCCTGGGGCTGCCAACCTCGCGGAAGATCGTCGAGGCCCACGGCGGGACGATCGACATCGAGAGTGCACCCGGGCGGGGCACGAAGGTAACGATCTGGCTGCCGGCCCCTCCCCGGCTCCCCCCGGCCGGGGCCGGTCCCCGGGCGGCGCTGTGAGACATGCTCGCCCCGCCCGGGTTCCGTGTCGCGACGGCTGCAGGGAGCTGGACGGGGCAGGCCCACCCTTCGTACTCTTCTATCATGACTGGATCCTGTGAATCGCCGCCGTCCCCTGCACCGGTCCTCCCCAATCCCGGGACGCAAAAACTCGTGCGCGTGCTCGTCGTCGACAATGACATCGTCCATGCGCGGACGATGGGGGAGGGATTGAGCCGCCTCGGCTACCAATGCTCGATCGTCGGCAGCGGCACAGAGGGGGCGCGGAAGATCGAGCAGGAAGCGTTCGATGTCGTCGTCACCGACCTGATGATGAACGACATCGGCGGCCTGGAGATCCTCTCCCGGGCGAAGCAGGCCTCCCCCGAGACAGAGGTGATCGTCGTCACCGGCCATGGCACCGTCCCCTCGGCGGTCGCGGCCATGCAGCAGGGCGCCTTCACCTACCTCCAGAAGCCACTCGATCTCTCCCACCTCCGCACGGCCGTCGACCGGGCGAGCGAGGGGGTGAGGCTGAAGCGGCAGAACCTCGAGCTCCACCAGCGACTCGACGAGAAGTTCGGCTTCGAGGGGGTCGTCGGATCGAGCCCACAGATGATCGGCCTCATCGAGCGGCTGAAGCGGATCGCCCCCACCGATGCCACGCTCCTGATTCAAGGGGAGACCGGCACCGGCAAGGAGCTCGTCGCCCAGGCCGTTCACCAAAACAGCCCGCGGAAGAACAAGACCTTCGTCGCTCTCAACTGCGCCGCGTTGAGTGAGAACATCCTCGAGAGCGAGCTGTTCGGGCATGTCCGCGGCGCCTTCACCGACGCCTCGAGCGACCGGGTGGGGAAGTTTGAGTATGCCAACGGCGGCACGCTGTTCCTCGACGAGGTCGGCGACATGCCGATGGCGACGCAGATCAAGCTCCTGCGGGTGCTCGAATCGGGCGAGATCACCCGGGTGGGCTCAAACACCCCGGTGCGCGTCAACGTCCGCATCCTCTCGGCCACCAACCGCAACCTCGAGGACGCGATCACCGCCGGGGCCTTCCGCAGCGATCTCTACCACCGACTCAAGGTCGTGACGATCGCCATCCCCTCGCTGCGGGAACGGTCGGCCGACATCCCGCTCCTCATCGAGCACTTCATCCGTTTGTTTGCCAAGCGGCACGGGAAGTCGATCAAGGGCATGTCGTTACCGGCGCGGATGAAGCTCGCCGCGTTTGCCTGGCCTGGCAACGTGCGGCAGTTGCGCAACGTCATCGAGAGCATGGTCGTCGTCGACTGCGACGAGACCCTCGACGTCGACGACCTGCCGATCGAGCTCGATCCGGCGGGCGCCACAGGCACAGCGCCAGCCGGTGAACCCGGCGGCACGGCCGGGCTCCCGGGTCTCGCTGGGATGGTCGGGCGGCCGCTGGAGGAGATCGAGCGGTTATTCATCGCCGAGACACTGAAAATGACCGGTGGCAACCGCGAGCAGGCGTCGGAGATGCTCGGGATCGGCGAGCGGACGCTCTACCGCAAGATCAAGGAGTTCCAGCTTTCTTGACCCTGTCCGTGGCGGCGGCGCCATGGTGGTCCGATCGCGTTGCCATGGGCCGCATCCACACCCTGCCGATGTCGGTCGTGAATCGGATCGCCGCCGGCGAGGTGGTCGAACGCCCGGCGAGTGTCGTCAAGGAGCTCCTCGAGAACGCGCTCGATGCCGGGCCGTCGCGGATCGCCGTCACGCTCGAGCAAGGGGGCGTGGGGCTCGTGCGCGTGGTCGACGATGGGGCGGGGATCGACGCCGAGGATCTCCCCCTGGCGGTGTCGCCGCATGCGACGAGCAAGCTCCGGGTCGCCGAGGATCTCGAGCGGATCGGGACGCTCGGCTTCCGCGGTGAGGCCCTCGCCTCGATCTCCGAGGTGGCGAGGGTCGTGATCCGTTCCCGCACGCCGACGGGGGAGCACGGCGCCCGCCTTGAGGTCGATGGCGGCGTGATGGGGGAAGTGGTGCCGGAGGGATGTCCGGTCGGCACGACGGTCGAGGTCCATCAGCTGTTCTCGAAGGTCCCCGCCCGGCGGGCTTTTCTCCGTGCACCCGCGACGGAGTGGTCGCATGCCTCGGAGGCCTTCGTGCGCACCGCCCTGGCCCATCCGGCCGTGGCGATGACGCTCGATCACAACGCTCGGCGCGTCCACGATCTTCCCGCAGCCGACCGGTGGCGGACGCGGATCGGCGACCTGTTCGGGACGCCGTTGGCGGAGCGCCTCATCGAGGTCGAGGCCTCCGACGACGGGATCTCGGTCCACGGGCTGGTCGGTCGTCCCGAGGACGACATGGCCGGCACCCGGCTCCAGCACCTGTTCGTATCGGGGCGGCCGTTCCGTGACCGGTCGATCCTCCATGCGGTCCAGGAGGGCTACCGGGGTGTGCTCCTCACCGGCCGGCAGCCGATCGCCTTCCTCCGCTTCGAGATCCCGCCCGACCTCGTCGACGTCAACGTCCACCCGGCGAAGATGGAGGTGCGGTTCCGTGATCCCTCGCGGCTCTACCGGCTCGTCCTCTCGGCCCTGCGGACGAAGTTTCTCACGCTCGATCTCCGCGCCCCGCTGACGCCGCCGACCGACGCCGGTCGGAACGGGCCCGCCCCCGCGCCGATCTGGCCGCCGACCGGTCACCGGGAAGGGGAGGATCCGCGCGTCCTGACCGCCCCGGAGGGACGGTGGCCGTCCCCTACTGCGGAGCCCTGGTTCGCCCCCCCGACACTCCCGGCGTGGAAGCCGCAGACGCCTTTGGCCCCGTCCCATCCGAGCGTGCCGGGCTCCCTCCCTGGATGGGACGAGGAGCCTGCTGATGGGAGAACGGTGTCGGCGGCGGGCGTCGAGCGGGCGGTCCAGATGCACGACCGCTACCTCGTTGTCGAGAGCCGCGAGGGGATCGAGGTCATTGACCAGCACGCCCTCCATGAACGGGTCCTCTACGAGCGGTTCAAAGAGGCAATCGCGGCTGGGAGTCTCGAGGTCCAGCCCCTGCTGATCCCCGAGCGTATCGACCTCCCGCCGGCCGAACTGGAGGTCGTGACGGAGCATGCGGAGGCGCTGGCTGCGGCGGGCCTGCGGGTCGAGCCGTTCGGCGGGGCGACCGTCATCGTCACGGCGAAGCCGGTCCTCGCCGGCGGGGCCTCGGCGGCCGAACTACTCCAGGAGGTGATCGGCCGCATCGCGTCGCTTCCGTCGCCCGCGTCTACCGGGGGCGGGAACGCATCGTCGATGCTCGTCGACGAGGTGCTTCACGGCCTGGCCTGCAAAGCGGCGATCAAGGCGGGGGACCCGCTCTCGCAACCCGAGATCGATGCCCTCGTCCGCGACCGCCACCTCGTCACCGACGCCCACCACTGCCCCCACGGCCGACCAACCTCCCTGACCCTCTCCCGTCACGAGCTCGACCGCCAGTTCCGGCGGACATGAGCCACTCTCCATCCTTCCCGCACCCTTTGGAACCCCGCGACGGGGAACAGACACCATGATCTGCGTGGGGATTGCCCGCGGCCGCCACCGGCACATGATCGCGGAGCACAAGTTCCTCGCCGACAATCGCATCGGCTTGGTGGAACTGCGGCTCGACTTCATCCAGGGGAAGGTGCAGGTCAAGCGGCTCTTCCGTTCGCGCCCCTGCCCCGCGATCGCCACCTGCCGCCGCGCCGCCGACGGCGGTCACTGGGCCGGCAGCGAGGAGGAGCGGCAACTCGTCCTCCGTACGGCGATCGTGGAGGGAACGGAGTATGTCGACCTCGAGGACGACATCGCCTCCCAGATCCGCCGCTACGGCCCGACGAAGCGGATCATCAGCCACCACGACTTCCACAAGACCCCCGCCGATCTCGCGGTGCTCCATAGACGTCTGGCCGATCTCGATGCCGACATCGTCAAGATCGCCACGATGTCCAACCATCCCAGCGACAACCTGCGGATGCTCGAGATGGTGCAGGCGGCGACGGTGCCGACGATCGGGATCTGCATGGGCGACATAGGGATGCCGACACGGGTGCTGACGGGGCGGTGCGGTGCCCCGTTCACCTATGCGACGTTCCACGAGGATCGGCTCCTCGCCCCGGGGCAGATCGGCTGGCGGCAGATGCGCGACGTCTACCGCTACGACCAGATCGGCGCGGCGACGCGGATCTATGGTGTCGTGGCCGATCCTGTCGGCCATTCGCTTTCGCCGGTCGTCCACAACGCGGCGCTGGCGGCCGCCGGGATCGACGCGGTGTACCTCCCCTTCCGAGTCCCCGCGGAGCAGCTGGATGAGTTTGTTTGGGAGGCGGGGCGCTGGCCCCTCGCTGGCTTGAGCGTGACGATCCCGCACAAGGAGGCGATTCTGCGGCATGTCACCGCCAAAGACGACCTCGTGACGGCGATCGGGGCGACCAACACGCTGACGTTCTCCGGCGACGGTGTCATGGCCCACAACACCGACGCCACCGCGGCCGTCGAGAGCCTCGAGTCGGCGCTCCGCGAGCAGGGGGCCGAGGGGCTCGTTGATGTCACGGTGGTGAAAAACGCGCTCGTGCTCGGGGCAGGCGGGGCGGCGCGGGCGGTCGCCTTCGGGCTGCGGAAGCGGGGCATCGAGGTCACCGTCTGCTCGCGCACCGTCGAGCGGGCGCGGCGGATCGCGGCCGAGGTCGGCTGCAAGGCGATTGATTGGACGGCCCGGTACAAGGTCCCCTACGACTGCATCGTCAACGCCACACCGGTGGGAATGCACCCGTTGGTCAATGAGACGCCTTTCGAGAAAGACCATCTGCGCCCTTACATGGTCGTGTTCGACACCGTCTACAATCCAGAGAACACGCTTCTGGTGAAGGAGGCGCGGGCGTCGGGCTGTCGGATCGTGACAGGCGTCGACATGTTCGTCCGCCAGGCGGCGATCCAGTTCCGCCTCTGGCACGGCATCGAGCCGTCGGAGACGGTGATGCGTGATGCCCTCAAGCGGGCCACGGCCTCGGCGAAACTCCCCGGCTGACCGGAGGCGACCCGTTCCATGCCCACCGTCACCCTCATCGGCTATCGCGGCACCGGCAAGACGACGGTAGCCGCGGGCCTCGCGCGGAGGCTCGGGTGTCTGTGGTGGGACGCCGACATCGAGCTTGAACGGCGCGTCGGCACGACGATCGCCTCTTTGATCCGCGATCACGGTGAGCCCCACTTCCGCGACGAGGAAGCGGGCGTGCTGGGCGAGCTTTTGTCAACACCGGAGGGGGTGCTCGCCACCGGTGGCGGGGTGATTCTGCGGCCCGACAATCGGGAGCGCCTCCGGGAACGAGGGGGCTGCGTCGTCTGGCTCACCGCCCCGAGCCCGATCCTCCGCCGCCGACTCGCCGCCGATCCGACGACGGTGTCGCGGCGGCCGGGGCTCACCGGCGCCGATCCGCTCGCCGAGATCGAATCGATCCTGGCCGCTCGCGAGCCTCTCTACCGCGCGTGTGCCGACGTGGTGATCGACGCATCGGTGGCGTCGCCGGACGAGGTTGTCGAGTCGATTCTCCGGGCGCTCGCAGCGCCGGCCGGCGCTGCCCGGCCGACTCCCCCAGAGGTGACGGACTGATGCCCCTTCCCGATCCAGGCATGCTCGTCGGTGGCGTGATCGCGGCGCTCGTGGGGGGGTTATTCGGCTGGACGCAAACGGCCATCACGGGCCGATGGCTGGCGGCGTGCGAGCGCGAGCTGGCCGAGGGCACGGCCGGGGAGGCAGGCGCCGCGGGCACGGCGGTCGATCGTTCGGCCGCGATTTTCGGCGCCGCGATCATCGTCGTCGTCGGCCTGTGGTGGTGGGAGGTCCGCGCCTTCGCCGAGCTTCCCCGTGATGATTCCGGGGCTCCGCTGGCGTTCACCTTCGCTGCCGTCGCCGGCCGCTGGTTGGCCCACACGCTCCTCCTCTGGCTGCTCGTGGCCGCCACCTGGATCGACTTCCGCTACCGGGTGATCCCCGACTGGGTGACGATTCCGGGGCTCCTGGCCGGTCTGGTCGTGGCCTGGCTGGCGCCCGGCACGCTCCTCCCGGTAGGGGCGGAGTTGACACGGCCGTTTGCCACGGCGCTGACCCTCCCCGACGTGCTCGGGTGGGCGGGGCCGCTGGAGCAGGCCGTGGCCGAGCGCGGCGCCTGGGTGGCCTTCCACCCGGCGGCGCTCGTCGCGGGCTTGGTGCTGTTTTCCGTCTGGTGGCGCGTCGGCACTGGGCCCGATCTGGGGGTCAGCGATGGACCACCGGAAGGGGATGGGGCGATGGCGACCGATGCCCCCGCGAGCCCGGGGTGGCCGCGGCTGGCCCTGCTGGTGGTCGGCTGGCTGGTTCTGGCCGGTGCGTGGTCGATCGGCGGGCTCCGCTTCGAGGCGATGTTCACGGGCTTGGTTGGGGCGGTGGTGGCCGGGGGCGTTGTCTGGGGCACGCGGGCCGGCGCGAGCCTGGCGCTCGGTCGGGAGGCGATGGGGCTCGGGGACGTGACGCTGATGGCGATGGTGGGGGCGTGGCTCGGCTGGCAGGCGAGCGTGCTGGCCTGTTTCCTTGGGGTGCTGTTCGGCTTGGTCCATGGCGTCGTCCAGATCGTCCGTCACCGTGAGAGCGAGCTTCCCTTCGGCCCGAGCCTGTGCGCGGGAACCGTGGCCGTCATGCTCGGCTGGCGTCCGCTCTGGAAGGGGGCTGCGGCGTCGTTCGCCGAGACCGGCCAACTCGTCGGGATTGTCCTTGCCGTCGTAGTCGGGACGGCCCTGTCGCTGTGGGTGTGGTCGTCGTTGGGCCCGGCGGCCCGGCGTGTCGCACTGGCCGCGATGCTTCTCCTCGGGGCCCTGCTCGTCGGCTGGTTGATGGTCCTGCAGGGCTGATGGTCCTGCAGGGCTGATGGTCCTCCGGTGTTGAAGCGCCCGGGAGCGATGCCGGCGGTGGTGGCTGGCGCATGATGCGGCGTTGTGCGGGGGACGGGGGAACGGGGCGTTCCGCGGGTGTTCCGGTGGGCTTCGGGCTTGTTCCCGGCCGGGGGGGGGCCCTACCATCCCGCCCCCCCCACGGCGGCCCCACCTCCACCGACCCCGCGGGGGATCGGAATCGGCACCATGGCGCCCAAGCATCTCCGTGTCGTCGCCTCACTCTTCGTCGCCGTCGCGGCGGGGGGCTGCACGCAAAACCCGTTCCGCGCTGCCCCCGCGATGATGCCGGTGAGCTTCGCGCCGCAGGCTCCGTCGGTGCCCCTCTCGCCCAGCCCGCTGCCGTCGTACGCCAACGCCGATCCGAAGGCTCTGGAGACGCAACTGGCCCGCAGTCGCGAGGAGACGAACTTGGTTCAGGAGGAGGTGTCGGCACTGCGGGAGCAACTCGCCTCGACCTCGTCGCAGCTGGCCCAGGCGCGGGCCGCCGCCCGCCCGGCGGGGCCGCCCGGCACGTTCGCCCCTCCGGGGGATCCAGGCAGCCAGCCGGTCCCGACCGTTCCCGCGATCGATCCGGCCTCGATGCGCGAGGGGATGAACCATCTGGCGATCCCCGGCGTGACCTCCCGGCTCGATGGGGCGGTGGTGCGGATCGAGATCCCGGCCGACAAGTTGTTCGAACCGGGAACGGCGTCGCTCCTTCCCGCCGGCGCCGCCCTCCTCTCGCAGACGGCGACGGAGGTCTCGGGGGTGTTCAAGGGGCAGTTCATCGGCATCGAGGGGCACACCGACACCGAGCCGCTTCAGAACGCGACCTGGGGTTCGCCGCATCAATTGAGCGTGGCCCGGGCCAGCGCCGTGTTCGACTTCCTCTGTGGCAGGACAACCCTGAAGCCGGGGCAGTTGTTCGTCGTCGCCCACGGCCCCAACCACCCGGTCGTCTCCAACGCCACGGCTGCCGGCCGGGCCCGGAACCGGCGGGTCGAGTTGGTCGTCTACCCGGAGCAGACGGCGGCCGAGCCGGTCACGGGCATGGCCGATGCCCCCGGCGCTGGCTGATGCCGATAAAATACGCCGTCGGCCGAAGGCCCCGGGACGCGGCTGCGGGCCCTCCCGGCCGCCCGGCCGCCACCGTACACTGCCGCCATGGTTACGATCATCGATTACGGCAGCGGCAATCTCCGCAGCGTGCAGAAGGCGCTCGAGCGGATCGGCGTCGAGGCCCTCATCAGCGACGATCCGCAGCGCGTGGCGGAGTCGGAGCGGGTGGTGCTTCCGGGCGTTGGCGCGTTCGGTGATGCAATGCGGGAATTGCGCGCCCGCGGCCTTGTCGAGCCGATCGTGGCGCATGTCCGCGCCGACAAGCCGTTCTTCGGGATCTGCATGGGCCTCCAGCTCCTCTTCGAAACCGGCTGGGAGGGGGGCGAGAACCGCGGTCTCGGGATCCTCGAAGGGGACGTGGCCCGATTTGCACTCCCCGCGGGGATGAAGGTGCCCCACATGGGATGGAACACCGTCGCCTGGGGGCCCGCGGCCGGGCGCTTCGCGCAAGGCCCCGGCGATTGGTACTACTTTGTCCACTCCTACGCCGCCCGCCCCCGCGATCCCTCCGTCATCGCCGGGGTCACCGACTACGGCGGCGAGTTCTGTGCTGCCGTCGCCCGCGGCCGTTTGTTCGCCACGCAATTCCATCCTGAAAAGAGCCAGGAGACCGGCATGCGTCTCCTCCGGGCGTTCGTCGACTGCTCCTGACCCGCGATCGACGTGCCGCCGCTCCCGCGACGTTTCCCCGACGTTTCCCCGACGTTTCCCCGACGTTTCCCTGCCGCCCCTCCGGAGATGCCCCCATGGACCTGTGGCCTGCGATCGACCTCCGCGGGGGGCGCTGTGTCCGACTCCTCCAGGGGGACTACGACCGCGAGACGGTGTTTGCCGACGACCCGGTCGAGCAGGTGCGACGATTCGTCGATCAGGGGGCGCGGCGGCTCCATGTCGTCGATCTCGACGGCGCGAAGTCGGGGAGCCCGGTCCAGGCGGAGCTGATTGCCCGGATGGTGCGGGCGGCCGGCGTTCCCTGCCAACTCGGCGGGGGCATCCGCTCGCTCGACACCGCCCGCGCCTACGCCGACGCTGGTGTCTCACGGCTCGTCGTGGGCAGCGTCGCCATCGAACAGCCGGAGCTCCTCGCAGCGATGGCCGCGGCCCTCCCCGGCAGGATCGTCCTCGGCCTCGACGCCCGCGACGGCCGTGTGGCCGTGCGGGGCTGGGTCGACACGAGCCCGCTGTTGGCGATCGATGTCGCCAGGCGCAGCGAGCATCTCCCGCTCGCCGGCGTCGTCTACACCGACATCGCCACCGACGGGATGCTCTCGGGGCCGAACCTCGTCGCCCTCGGGGAGATGGTGGAGGGCGTCCGGTTGCCCATCGTGGCGTCGGGGGGGATCGCCGTCGCCGACGATCTTCGCCGGGTGGCCGCGATCGGGGCGGAGGGCTGCATCGTCGGCCGGGCTCTCTACGATGGCGGGCTGACGCTTGCGGCCGCCTTGGCCGCGTGCGGCGAATCGGCCTGAAATCCCCGCCGTCCCCCCTCCTTTCCCAGCCACCGAGGCCGCGGCCATGGCGGGGGTGAACCTGCCGAACAACCCTCAATTTCCGCACGCTCCCGCGTCGAAGGGAACGGTGGCGCCGGTTCTGGGGGCGCCCCGGTTGGGTTCCCAGGTCCCGAGCCGGCTCCGTTGCCCGCCCGGCCGTCCCGTTGCCGAGCGGGCCGGCGGGGCCCTACGATCGAGTCCCATGGCCACCGACGTCCGTATCAAGGAACAACTCCCGGAGCTCACCCGGCGGATCGTGCAGACGTATCAGGACGTTCCCACGATCCAGTACCTCGGGCACTGCCCGCTGCCGAAGTACGAGACGATCATCGCCGCCTGCGAGGACCTCAAAGAGATCCTCTATCCAGGCTACCGGCGGCGCGAAAATCTCCATCTCGGCAACGTCACCTACCATGTCGGTGACCTCGTCGACGGTCTCCACGACAAGCTGACGACGCAGATCGGCAGGGCCCTGCGCCACAGCGTGGCGGCGCGGGCCCAAGCGGCCGTCCATGGCGGCGAGTTGCCGGCCGTCCCGGATGTCGTCCAGGAATGTGTCGACGCCGCCGACTTCGAGGCGCTCGGGCAGGCGAAGGCCGTGGAGTTTCTCGGGAAGATCCCCGACCTGCGACGCGTGCTCGCCACGGATGTCCAGGCGGCGTACGACGGCGATCCGGCCGTGCGGACGCTCGACGAGGTGATCTTCTGCTATCCCGGGCTCGAGGCGGTCACGATCCACCGTCTGGCGCACATTCTCCACCGCCTCGACGTGCCGCTCATTCCCCGGATGATGGCCGAGTGGGCCCATGCGCGAACCGGCATCGACATCCACCCCGGCGCGACGATCGGGGATCACTTCTTCATCGATCACGGCACTGGCGTCGTCATCGGCGAGACGTGCGAGATCGGCAGTCACGTCAAGCTCTATCAAGGCGTGACGCTCGGCGCGTTGTCGTTCCAGACCGACAGCGACGGGCATCTCGTCCGGGGGACGAAGCGACATCCGACGATCGAGGACAACGTCGTGATCTACGCCAACGCCACCGTCCTCGGTGGGGCCACGCGGATTGGCCGCGATTCCGTGATCGGCAGCAACGTCTGGCTGACGCGGAGCGTCGACCCACGGACAACGGTCGTCCTCGAACGGCCGAAGCTCCGCATGCGCGGCGAGGTCCCTGCCCTCGAGCACGACTACCAGATCTGACAATCCAGATCGGTCCGCGGGCCAATCCGCCGCGCTCGTCAGTCGACCCGCTCGAGCGTCACGCTCCGCAGGTCCATGACCGCGGCCGCCTTCTTTTCCAGAGGGGTCACCACGAGTCGCACGTTCCCGGCGGGGAGGTCGAGCGTGCCGACGTCCCGCGGCACGAAGCGTTGGAAGTGCCCCGTCTCCTCGACGGTGAACTCGAGCCCCGCGACGCCGGTGTTCAGCTCCACGGTCGATCCCCCCTGCCCCGCCCCGCAGCCCTGCAGAACGGTGACCCGGTAGCGGCCCGGCTCGTTGAGCCGGAAATCCCACCATGCCCGGTCGGCGGCGTTCACCCAGTAGCCGAGCGTGTCCTTCTCGGGCTGCGGTTCGTAGCAGAGCTTCTCTCCGGACACGGTCGCATCTCTCGCCAAGAGGCGGATAAAGCCGTTCCGTGTCGCCGGCGGGCCGGCATCGTCGTCGTCCATCGCCTTCCGCCACGCGGCCAGCGGCGCGACCATCTCGGCGGCTGTCGCCGCGGCAGGGAGCCTGGAGACATCGATCTCGGCCTGGCTGGCCTGCCAGGCGGCCGGGTCGAATCGAGGGTTGGCCGTCATCTCCTGCGCAGAAACGCTGCGGCGCCAGGCTTCGAGCCGGCCGCGGAGGTCGGCCACCCGTCCCGGCTCGGCAGCCGAGCGGTCGGTCGCCTCGCCGACGTCGTCGCCGGTGTGAAAGAGCTCGAGGCGACCGTCCTCGAAGTGTTCGACGAGCTTCCAGTCGCCCAGTCGGATCGCACCGGCCGGCCGGCCCCCTTGGTTGGTGTAGTGGGGCTGATGCCAGAAGAACGGGCGATCGTCGCTGGCAGATGGAGGGGCCGCGTCAGCGAGATCGCGGAATTCGGCCGGCTGCGGTGCCGCAACCCCGGCCAGGCGGCAGATCGTTGGCACGAGGTCGCCGGTGGAGACCGGCCCCGTCATCATGCGCCCCGCATCCGTACCGCCGGGAAAGCGCACGATCAGCGGCACCCGCACGCCACCGTCGTAGAGGAATCCCTTGCCGGCCCGAAACGGGGCGTTCAACGTCGGCGGGGGATCGCCGATCTCCGGCACATGCAGGCCACCGTTGTCGGAGGTGAAGGCGACGAGCGTGCTGTCGGCGATGCCGGCCTCGTCGAGTGCCGTGAGGATCTTCCCCACCGCATCGTCGAGCTTCGACACCATCGTTGCGTAGGTTGGGTTGAACGCCCCTGCATGCGCAGGGAGGGCCGCCGCCGGGGCCGCCAGCGGCACGTGCGGCGAATCGAAGCCGACGACGAGGAGGAATGGCTCGTCGTGGTGGTCGCGGATCTGCTCGGCAATGATCCGCACCGCGTCGGCGGCCTGCCGCTGTTCCCCTTTTGCCCCCTCCGTCGATTCAGGCCCGGGGTTGGCGCGCCCGCCGGCCGCCGTCGTAAACCCCCGGTCGGTCGGCAGGGCCCCGTGGCCCCCGAGGTGCCACTTGCCGACGAAATGACTGCGGTAGCCGGCTGGAGCCAGCCGCTCGGCAAGCGTGGGAATCGCTGCCGGCAGGGCCTGTGCGATTACGGGGGAGAGGAGCTTGTGGCTCGCCCGGTCGGGTCGGCCGGGGAGGAAGGTGGTGAGATTGACCCGAGCCGGATGGACGCCGGTGAGGAGTGCCACGCGCGAGGGGGAACAGACGCTCGCCGCCGCCGTGGCAGCGGTGTACCGCGTCCCGGTCGCGGCGAACCGGTCAAGTACCGGGGTGACATGATCGGCCCGGCCATAGCAGCCCAGATCGTTGATCCCTAGGTCGTCGGCCACCAGCAGCACGATGTGCGGTGGTCGGTCGGGCGATGCCGCGACGGAGACGATCGACCACGCCGCTGCCAGGACGAGCGACGCGAGGATCAGCCCCCACCTCCGCCGACACTCCGATCCCTGTTCCATCGATCCCTCCCCTCGGCTGTAACGTCATCCCCTGCCAGACCGGATCCCCTGCCAGACCGGCCAGCGATGGTTAGCGCGGTTCGGTCGAGACCACGACCCCGTCGATGACCACGCCGGTGCAGTGTGACGTGTATTCGAACGGGTCGCCATCAAAGAGCGCCAAGTCGGCATCCTTGCCCGGTTCGAGGGAGCCGATGCGGTCGGCGACTGCGAGGATCCGGGCCGCGTCGATCGTGATCGTCGCGAGCGCTTCCGGGATCGTGAGCCCGTTGGCCGAGGCCACGCCGGCCTCGAAGAGGACGACCCGCGTCTTGGGGACGTAGCTCTCGTAGCCGCTTTGCAGCGCCACCGGAATCCCGGCCCTCCGCAGGGTGGCGGCGGTCTCGAAGCTGGCGTTCTCCGTCTCGCCACTCCCGGCGCGCTTCATCGTCGGGTGGAGAATGACCGGCACCCCAGCGGCGCGGATGCGGTCGACGAGGAGGTGCGATTCCGCGGCGGAATCGAGGACAATCCTGATCCCGAACTCCTCTGCCACCCGCAGCGCCGCTTCGATGTCGGTGGCCCGGTCGGCGGTCACCAGGAGCGGCCACTCCCCCGCGACGATCCGCGCCAGGGCTTCGAGGCGCAGATCGAGCGCCGGGCGTTTCTCGGGATCGGGGTCGGCCTGCTTGCGGCGGTATTCCACCCCTCTGGCCAGTTCGGTTCGCAGCATGGCAACCGACTTTGCCCGCGTGCCGGGGGCCTTCTTCTCCCCCTGGGCGCGCCCGGCGTCCCCGAGCGTCACGGCGACCATCGCGGTCGGCTTGAGCACGCCCGCAGTCGCTGCCGTCTTCACCAGCATCGTCTGGCCGGAGACGAGCGCCCCGGGGGCATGACCGGTGTGGAGGGTGGTGACGCCGAAGCCACGCACCCATTCAACGAGCCGCTCGCGCGAGTTGTAGGCGTCGACCGCCCGCAATTCCGGCTGGACCGGCTCCGAGGCGTCGAGTTGGTCCTGGTCCTGATCCTGGTTGAGATACCCCGACAGGCCGACGACACAGTGGGCATCAATGAGCCCGGGGGTGACAACCGCGGCCTCAAGAACTCGGGCGTCGGCGGGGACGGCCGTCGTTGCCGCCGGCCCGACGGCGACGATCCGGCCATCGGTCACCACCACGACGCCGTCGGGGATCGGGTCGCCGGCCATGGTGTGGATGATACGGCCGCGGATGGCGAGGGTCTCACCGGCAACTGTGGCGGGGCCGGCAGCGAGCCCGACCAGCGCCACGGCCAGACCGGCAGCGACGGAGCGGATGGTGAAAAGAGGCCGGTTGCTCATTTGGTCGGCCCCGCGCAGCACATCTCCGCTTCCTGGTCGCGCCCGGCACCATACCCACCGACGGCGAACAGGCGGTCCTCGGGATCGTCGCGATCAAACACCTTTCTCCCCTCGACCCAGGTCTGGAGGACCTTCGTGCGGACCGAGAACGGGTCGCCGGAAAGAATCACGAGGTCGGCGTCTTTGCCCGGCTCAAGCGAGCCGACGCGGGCGTCGAGATCGAGCATTCGCGCCCCGGCGATGGTCAACGCCTCGAGGGCCTTCTCACGCGACATCCCCGCCCGTACCGCCAGCGCCGCGGAGCGGAGGAAGAGACGGGAATCGGTGACAGGATCATCGGTGTGGAAAGCACAGGGCACCCCGGCCGCCTCGAGGACCGCCCCGGTGGCCAGCGACATGTCCATCGCCTCGATCTTCCCGCCGGGGCTGTCGATCACGATCACCGAACAGGGGACGGCAGCCCGGGCCAGTTCGCCGGGCACCTTCCAGGCCTCGCTGACATGGTGGAGCACGACCCGGAAGCCGAACTCCTCCCGCAGTCGCAGCACCGTGAGAATATCGTCGGCCCGGTGGGTGTGGTGGTGGACGATGCGACGCCCTTCCAAGCATTCGACGAGCGATTCGAGTTCGAGGTCGCGTGCGGGGCGCTTGGTGACGTCTGCGTCGGCGAGCTTCCGCTGGTAGTCGCGCGCGGCGGTGAACTTCTGCCGGACGATCGCCGCCGATTTGCCGCGGGTGCCGGGGAACGGTGGATCACGCTGGGAGTTCGTCCCGTTGGCCATCTTCAGACCGACCAGCGCGTTCCCCGCGGCATCACGCTGGAGCAAGCCATCCATCGTGTCGACCCGGCGGAGCTTGACGTAGACCGTCTGCCCGGAGACGAGGAGCCCGGAGCCGGGCATGATGTTGAGCGTTGTCAGGCCGCCGGCGCGGGCCTTGCGGAACCCGGGGTCGCGGGGGTTGATCGAGTCGAGGATCCGCACGTCGGGCTGCACAGGAGCGCTCGAATCGCCGCCGCTGCCGCCGCCGATGTGGCTGTGGGTGTCGACGAGCCCCGGGATGATCACCTTCCCCGTGACGTCGATCCGCTCGGCATCGTCCGGCACCGGCGTCGTCGCTGCCGGCCCGACGGCGATGATCCGCCCGTCTTTGACGATCACCGTTCCTGCCACGATCTCGGCGGAGGAAACGGGCAATACGGTGGCGCCGATGAAGGCGAGCGTTTCACCGGCAGGCGACGGCTGTCCGCACGCCAACACGAGCACCGCCAAGCCGGCGGCGATTGCTGCGCTCCGCAACCTGGAACCGCGCCCGGAGCCGCGAGACACTGGGTGGATCAGCCCGTTCGACGGGGCCTCGAATGTGGGCCACGTCGCAGGCATACCTCACCCCTTGCGTTCGGCCGCCCTGAGCAGGGTCCGGGCCGCTTCCTCGCTCCGCATCCTGGCCGTGATCGCCTCATCTCCACGCGACGGGGCGGCCTTGAGCTTCTCGAGATCGGCACGGGCCGCGGCAGCGTCGAGCTTTTCGGCGGGGATTGAGCGCTGCGTGATGATCGTCACTTCGTCGTGGCCGACCTCGACGAAGCCCCCTTCGATGAACGTCCGACGCAGGCCACCGCCAGCGCCCCCCTGCTCTCCCGTGATCCGCACCTCGCCGACGCCAAGGCGGCCGACGAACGGGGCATGGCCCCGGCCGATCCCGCGCTGGCCGTCGAACAGCGGCACCGAGATGAACTCGGCCCGGGTGTCGAGAACGGTCGACTCAGGGGTCGTGATCACGCAGAGGACGCCGTTCTCGCCACCACGCTTCGTTTCAGCCATCGCGTCAGTCCTGCTGGGATTTCACGGGGAGCGTTGGAAGTGCCCAAGCGGCTAGTGCCGGTCGGGAAATGTCTCGGTCTGGAGAGGGAATCAGGACTTGGCGGCCAGCTTCTTGGCCTGTTCCTCGGCCTGCTCGATCGATCCGACGTACATGAATGCCGGCTCGGGGAGGTGATCCCACTTGCCGTCGGCGATCTCCTCGAAGGAGCGGATCGTGTCGGCTAGGCTCGTGATCTCACCCGGCTTGCCGGTGAACACTTCGGCCACGAGGAACGGCTGCGAGAGGAATCGCTCCATCCGCCGGGCGCGGTGGACGACGAGTTTGTCCTCTTCCGAGAGTTCGTCGACGCCGAGGATCGCAATGAT
>CAMBFA010000028.1 GCA_945865325.1 Candidatus Kuenenia stuttgartensis | reverse complement strand
GATCCGCTCAACGGCGCCAGTGCCGATCGGGCCACGGCCGCAGGCCTCGGCATCCGGGTCGCCGACATCGTCGCCCAGGTGCGCAGCGCCGCCCTCGGCCGAGCCGAGCAGGTCCTCGCCGCCACCGGCTCATTCAAGCGTGCCGAGCGCGAGCTTGCCCTCCTCGACGACCACTGGACAGCCACAGCCGACCCACGCCGCTGGCAGGCCGCCCACGACTGGCTCGCCGGTCGCGGGCTCCTCGCGCGGGGCGACCGCCTCGGGGCGCTGCGATCCCTGGTGAAGGCAGCCGCAGCCGATCCGGCCCTCGCCCGTCGACTGGCGGCGGCAGCGATCCGTCGCCGGCCCGGCTGAGAGGGCCCGGCGTGGCTTCGGGGTCGCCAAGCATTTCGCGACGGGCTTCCTTGCCAGCGCGCAGGACGAGGCCGGGGTCGGCGAACGCTCGAGGAGTCCCCGATCGCGCCTACCGCTCCGAACGGCCCGCGGGACTGGTCTAAAGCGATGCGGGGCGACGAGACTTTTGCCGCCCCGGCCGACCGAACCACCCTCAGGCCCGCCACCGAGCGTTCAGGCTCAAACGTGGCTTCGGGGTCGCCCGTGCCCCGTCGCCGGACGTTCGCTACGGGCATCCATGCCCTCCGCTCTCTCCGCGCCGCTATCGCTTTCGCCCTCCGGGCTGCGCTCACCGGCGAGGCCGGCTCTCGGAGCACGGGCGACCCCTCGCTATGGAGCACTGAAGGGGTGCGGGTGAACGCCAGCGGCCAGTCGCTTCCGCCCGGTCAGCCGGTGTAGCGGCCGACGACGAGGGAGATGTTTTGGCCGCCGAAGCCGAAGCTGTTGGAAAGCGCCCGATCGCAGCGGGCGACACGGGCGACGTTCGGCACGTAGTCGAGATCGCAGTTCGGGTCGGGATTCTCGTAGTTGATCGTCGGGGGAACAATCCCGTCGCGGATGGCGAGGAGGCAGACGATCAATTCGGTGGCCCCGGCCGCGGCTATTAAGTGCCCCATCATGCTCTTCGTGCTCGATACCGGGATCTTGTAGGCCCGCTCACCGAAGACCGTCTTGATGGCGAGCGTCTCGACCTTGTCGTTGACGTCGGTGCTCGTGCCGTGGGCGTTGATGTAGTCGATGGTGTCGGCGCCGATCCCCGCATCGGCCAGGGCCATGTGGATACAGGCGCTCGCGCCGCGTCCTTCCGGATGGGTGTCGGTGATCCGGTAGGCATCGGCCGTCGAGCCGTAGCCGAGGAGCTCGCCGTGGATCTTCGCCCCGCGGCGCTTGGCATGCTCGAGCTCTTCGAGCACCACCATCGCCGCCCCCTCGCCGAGGACAAACCCGTCGCGCTCGTTGTCGAACGGCCGGCTCGCCTTGGTCGGGTCGTCGTTGCGCGTCGAGAGCGCGGTGAGGAGATTGAAGCCGGTAACACCGAAGGGGTGGATCATGCTGTGCGTGCCCCCCGACAGCATCACATCGGCCTCGCCGCGGCGGACGAGCTCGACCGCCTCACCGATCGCCTGGCTCGAGGCGGCACAGGCGGTGAGGCAGTTGAGGTTCGGGCCGTTGGCGTTGAACATCGCGGCGAGATGCCCCGCCGGCATATTCGGCTCCTGCTCTACTTCCGAGAGCGGATGGAGCGTCTCGAGGCCGATTCGCGTGAACTTGGCGATGTCGAGATTGCCCCCCTCGATCGACATGGCCATCATCTTCGTGAAGGAGTCGAAATCCTGCTGGCCCTCGCCACTGCCGAGGTAGACCCCCATCCGCGTCGGGTCGGATTCGAGGCCGTTGGGCAAGCCGGCGTCGCGCATCGCCTGGAGCGCCGCCCCGGCCGCAAAGCGGGTGTGGCGGCCACAGTGCTGCCAGCGCTGGATCGGCTCGCCTTCGTCGGCGATCGTCCAGTCGCGGACCTCGGCCGAGATCTTCGTGGGGAAGCGCGAGGCATCGAAGACGGTCGTCCAGCCGACCCCCGAAGCCCCGATCTTGAGATTCGCCCACAGTTCCTCGACGCGAACGCCCAGCGGCGTCACGCAGCCGATCCCGGTGATCACGACGCGCCGCCGATTGGAATCGTGCACCACGCTGCCAGCGCTCCCTACCCCGGATTCCATGTCGACTCCTTCTGTCACCCCCCGCACCTCCCGGCACGGGCATTGCCACCGCCGGGCCGATCGGGCCCGCTCACCAATCGGGCCGCTGCAGCGGTTGCCCCGACTCGTCGCGGCCGATGTCGTAGATGTGCATCTGATCGAGCCACTTGAGGAGCTCGTCCGGCTCGAACAGCTTCGGCACCCCCTCACCCGGCTCGAGATGGGCGAAGAAAAGCTCTGCCTCGCCCTGCAACCGCTCGTCGACGGTGCTCGAGACCTTCGTGAACGAGCCCGCTGGCTTCAGATCGAGGATCTCCGCCCGGAAGCGGATCGTGTCGCCCGGAACGGCATCAAAATAGAACTCCGCCCCTGCCACCTTCGCGAGCACGACGCGGCGGTTGTAATCAATGGCATCGGCCACGAGCAGCCCCGCCGTCTGTGCCATTCCCTCGACGATGAGCGAGTTGGGCATCAGTGCCGCGCCGGGGAAATGGTCGTGGAGGTGCTCCTCCGCCAGCGAGACGTTCTTCACCGCCACAGCGTGACGGTTGCGGACGAACTCATCGAACCGGTCGATCCAGAACCAGCGCATGGAGAGCTAAGCCGGGAGGCCGGTTACCGCAGGGGAAGGCAATCGGCGGCGGGAAACAACCCCGCCGCACCGTGGGACGAGCGCATCGGGGGAATCGTCAATGGCCCACTTTGCTCTGCACGTAGCGGACCATGTCCTCGACGGTGAGCATGTTGGGGAAGTTTTGCACGCTCGGATTCTGCTCAAACTTCGTCAAATCGTAAAATGGCATGCGGGCCTTGAGCGCGGCCAGTCCGGCGGCGTTCACCTTCCCGTTGGAGACGAACTCCGTGCTCGAAAGGACATCCTCGGGGAACAGTTCACCCCGCGGGATCTTGATGCCGAACGACTTCTCGAGGCGAAAGACGATGTCGAGGAAGTCGATCGATTCGGCTCCCAGATCACCGACCATCGTCGCGCCGGGAGTCACTTCGTCGTCATCGACACCCAGGGCATCGATTAGCGCGGTCTTGACCTTTTCGAAGATTTCATCGCGGGACGGCATCGACGTGTCACCTTGGAAACGGGGAATGGGGCGTCGGCGTAACCTCCACAGGTTTTAATGAGATGCTGCCGCCGTGGAAACCCGGAAAGGGTGGGGATTTTGCCCAATCGGCAAATTCAACCCCGCCAACGCGGAGGCACGCAGGCTCGAGTCTGCCCTCAATTCCGGCGTTGAGCGGCCCCGAGACCGGGCTGAACATGCCACCGCGAGAAGACTGTTTCCAGGCAAAAAACGTGGAGAAGGGTCGCCGCGAACCACGCTCCCGCCACAGACCAGACCGGGAAGCCACGCGGCCGGTCAACGCCCCGCCAGCGGCGCGACATCGCCCGGAGGCGTGACCGTTGCCCCCGTCCGGGAACCGGCCGCCGAGAGCGACAGCGGCCCGGCCGCTGGGCCCACCGCGGCGCCGTAGACGACCGGCCGAATGGCGCCGACCCCGCGCCCGGCGGGATGGAGAACCGCCCACAACTTCCGCATCTCACCGCGCACCCGGGCATCGAGGGCGTCGCCGTGGGCCACCCGATCGGCGAGGTTGTAGCGTTCGAGCGTCAGCCGGGCGGTGAGGCTCGTGCGGCCGCCGACGGTGCCGGTGGCCTTGATCTTGGTCGTCGTCTCGTCCTGGGAGAGGACCTCGGCGGTCACCGTGAGCACCTTGCCCGGCTCGACGAAATCGCCGTATTTAACGTTTTTTGCCGACCGCAAAACGACGATCGCGTGGGCGAAGTCCTCCCCAAGCCGGATCGTCCAAGCCGCGGCCTGGGTCATCGACTCGAGCATCAGCACGCCCGGCATGACGGGGAAGCGGGGAAAATGATCCGCAAGGTATTCCTCCGAGAGCGTCAGCGTCTTGATCGCCGTAATGCTCTTGCCGGGGTCGATGGCGGTCACGCGGTCGAGCAGGGTAAAACGCATGAGGATCCCATGGCAACGGAAAGTCGACGCGGCTGATCGCGCGTCAGTCAGGTGCTTAAGCGACGGTCGCAGTATAGGGAATCCACCCCTCCCCACAACTCGCCACCAGCCCCCCGGGGAGCCACTTTTGCCCTCTGCCAAGCTGACAGCCGGTACGCTCGGATCCACCGCCACAGCTTGCCGCGCCGCTGTCCGCTTTCCACACCGCTGGCCGAAAAACAGCGGTTGCGGCGGCTCGAGCGGAGGCAGTCAACCGATCGGCACGGTCTTTGCTTTCTTCTTTCCAGCCCCCATCGCGGCTGGCCGCCGCGGCAATGGGGCGAACATCCACCCCCTTCCATCCCAGCCTCTTCCGGAGTTCCCCATGCCTGCTACCCGCGCCGGGTTTGCGCTCCCGCTCGATGAACTGCGTGACGAGATCGACCGATTCTGGACCGCGCTTGTCACTGCCCCGCCACTCCAAGGCTGGGGACCGCGGTCAGAGGATCGCGTCTTTCCCGCCGTCAACCTCCGCGAGACTTTCGACGCCTTCACCGTGGAGGCGGAGCTCCCCGGCATCGGCGTCAGCGATGTCGACATCTCGGTGGCCGGCGACTGCCTCGTGCTGAAGGGATCGCGGCCCGGCGCCGACGCCACCACCGAAGCGTCCAATGAGGCCAACGGGGCCACTGGGGAACAGCCGACGGCCGCGCCGACTGGCGAGAAGGTCGTCTGGCTTCTGCGGGAGCGGGGCAGCGGCGCCTTTGAGCGGCGGATCACGCTCCCGGTCGCGGTCGATTCCCAACGGGTCGAAGCCCGTCTCGTCGAAGGCGTGCTGACGGTCGTCTGCCCAAAGCTGGCGGCCTGCCAGCCGCGGAAGGTGGAGGTTCGGGGCGCTTGACCGGCTGAAGCCACCAGCCCGATCCGTCGGCTGGCGGTATGGGGCGGTATGATGGCATGCGTCGGGCCCGCGGGATGCCACTCCCGCGGGCCCCGTTCGCTTCCCCCAGCGAGGGATTCGGTGCCGCTCGTCCTCCGGCCGCGTGACGGCCTCCCCACCACTGCCACCGTCGATCTCGCCGGCGTCACACCCGATCGGCTGGCGGGGCACGACCTGGCAGCGATCGAACGAATCACGATCGCCGTCGACGGCCAGTCCCTGCCGCTCGCCGCGGCGTTCATGGTCTCGGGCAACCTCGCTTCCGACGGACGGATCGACTGCCTGGGCGACTTCTCGCGGGTCGACAACCTCGGTGCGGGGATGGGTTCGGGCCGGATCGAGGTCGCCGGCGACGTCGGCCACCGCGCCGCCACCGGGATGACAGGAGGCGAATTGGTGGTCGCCGGATCAGCGGGGCAGTGGCTCGCAGCCGGCATCAGCGGGGGCATCGTCCGGATCGAAGGGGATGCCGGCGACGACGCCGCAGCGGCCCTCCCCGGCCAGTCGCAGGGAATGACCGGAGGGCTGGTGGTGATCGAGGGCTGCGTCGGACGCCTCGCGGCCGCCCGGATGCGGCGGGGGATCGTGGCCATCGGCGGCGATTGCGGCGCCGGCGCCGGCCTCGAACTGCGGGCCGGCACGCTCCTCGTGGCTGGCAGACTCGGCCGTCACGCTGGGCTGGGGATGCGGCGCGGGTCGATCATCGCTCTGGGCGCTCCCCCCACCCCTGGGCCGACGTTTCTCCCCGGCGGGACCTGGTCTCCCCCTTTTCTCGCGCTGCTCGAGCGCCGCCTGGCGGCGGCTCGGTTCCGGGCCGCCGGAGGGAGGGGCCATCGGGGGCCGACGGTTCCCCCCGGCCGCTGGTCCGAGGAGCGCTGGAATCAGTGGCACGGCGACACGGTCGGCGGCGGGCGGGGGGAGTTTTTCGTCCGGGCCATCCTTCCACCTCGGCCGTGAATCGGCTGAAATGGCTGAATTGGGTCGTCAAAAACGGGCCCATCCCCGGGAATTGCCAAAAGCGCTTCCGCCGGCCCGAGGTTTCGGCTACGCTCTGGGATTCCCGCCTCAAGGCGATCCCAAAGGCGTTTTCCAGCCCCCTCCGCAAGCGATCCGGTATGCCCACGATCAGCCAGCTTGTTCGCAGCCGCCGTCGGCCCAAGCGCAAGTTTTCCAAGTCTCCTGTGCTCGACCGCTGCCCGCAAAAGCGTGGCGTGTGTTTGCAGGTCCGCACGATGACCCCCAAGAAGCCCAACTCGGCGCTGCGGAAAATCGCCCGCGTGCGACTCTCCAACGCCAAAGAAGTTACGGTTTACATCCCGGGCGAAGGGCACAACCTCCAGGAGCACTCGATCGTGCTCGTTCGCGGTGGTCGTGTCCGCGATCTCCCCGGCGTCCGTTATCACATCGTCCGCGGTGCCCTCGACACGCTCGGCGTGCAGGGCCGCAAGCAGTCCCGCAGTCTCTATGGTGCCAAGAAGGGTTAAGCAGAAGCACGAGTCATGGGAAAGATCACCTCCAGCCGCGAGCAACTCGGTCCCGACCCCCGTTATGGGTCGCTTCTCGTCAGCAAGTTCATCAATTGCTTGATGTACGACGGGAAAAAGAGCATCGCTCAAAACGTCTTCTACGACGCGATGGATATCGTGGCCAAGAAGGTCACCGACGTCGAGCCGATCGAGGTCTTTAATCGGGCCCTCGAGAATTGCAAGCCCTCCGTCGAGGTCCGCTCGAAGCGCGTCGGTGGTGCCGCCTATCAGGTGCCGATGCAGGTCAACCGCATTCGGCAGCAGTCGCTCGGCATCCGCTGGATGCTCCAGGCTGTCCGCGAGAAAAAGGGCCGTGCCACCCACGAGAAACTGGCCGATGAGATCCTCGCCGCCTACAAGCGCGAGGGTGCCGCCGTCACGAAGCGCGACAACGTCCACCGCATGGCCGACGCCAACAAGGCGTTTGCCCACTTCGCTTGGTGATCCGTATGTTCCTGGCCGGGTGAGGGCTATCGCCGTCCCCGCGCTGGACCGTCGGATCCCAGTCGCTTCAAACTCTCGGGCCCGGCGATCGACAGGTCGCCGGGTCCGTTCGTTTTTCAGCCTGAGTTTCTTCCACCCCGCCCCGATCCTTGCGGAGCCTGCCGGTGATCGACCCTGACACCTCCCTTCTCCTCGGAAAGCTTGTCCTCGGCCGCAGTGTCGCCTCGCTGGCGACGCTCCATGAAGGGAGGCCGTTCGCGTCGATGATCCCCTACGCGGTCCTCGTCACCGGCAGGGATCCACATGCCAACGACGCCGCTACCGGGGATGCCGGCAGCATCGTTCTCGTCAGTCATGTCAGCCGGCTCTCGCCCCACACGCGCGACATGCTCGCCACCCCTGAGGTCTGCCTCCTCGTCACGGCCCCGGAACCGACCGACCCCTCCGGGCCTCCGCCCCAGGCCCTGCCGCGGGTATCGCTCCCCGCCACGGCAACATTCGTCGATCCGGCGCATCCGGCGCACGAGGCCCTCAAGCTGGCTTACCTGGGGCGTTTTCCCCATGCCTCCGATTGGTTCCAACTGGGGGATTTCTCGATCGTGGTCTTCGAGCCGACCTCGGCCCGGTTCATTGCCGGTTTTGCCCGTGCCATGACCCTCTCCCCGCAACAGCTCCACACCGCTGTCGCCGCCGCTGCCGCCGGGGGCTGATTGGGGGCCGGGATGCCCTCCGCCGCTGATCCGCAGGCCATCGATCCACGGCGATGCCCGGCGATGCCCGGCGATGCCCGGCGATACCCGGCGATACCCGGAAGAGCAACTGGCACCAACGCACCACGCGCCAGGGCGGTCCGGTGCCCCCTTGGCAACAAAAATGAACGACCGTATAGTAGGATACCGATGTTTATGCCTGTCCCTCGGCCGTTGCTCATCCTCTTTTCGTTGAGGTCCCCGTGACACTCCGCCAAAAATCCTCCCCGCAATCCCCGTCTGCGGCCACAAAGACCGCTCCTGTGGGCAAGCCAACAACTGGAGCACGCGCCAATTCGAGCCGCAAACCAGTCGAGGGACGGCGCCCCACCCCCAAGCTGTCGAAGGTCGGCGGGGAGGCAGTGCTCGGATCCCCGGCCACCTCCCCCCCCCTCTCGCATGGGGCGTCTATCATCGGTGCGGGGAGGCATATGGTCGCCGATCAGGGCGCCGACACGCCGACCGAGAGGCAACTCGAGATCTATACCTTCATCCGCGACAAGATCCAAAACCGCGGCTACGGCCCCACGGTCCGGGAGATTGGTCAGGCGTTCGACATCCGTTCCCCCAACGGTGTCGTCTGCCATCTGAAGGCCCTCGAGCGGAAGGGGCTGATCAGCCGGGGGAAGAACATGTCCCGGGCGATCGAATTGGTCACCGAACCGGCCCATCTGCGGGGCCTCCCGATGGCCGGGTGGGTGGCGGCGGGCACGCTCCGCACCGCCGACGAGCAGCAAGAGCGGATCGACTTCGAGGAGCTCTTCGACAAGGACGACCATTTCGTCCTCAAGGTGATGGGCGATTCGATGGTCGAGGCCCAGATCGCCGATGGTGACTGGGTGGTGATCCGTCGCCGCCATACGGCCCACGCCGGCGACATCGTCGTCGCCCAGACCGAGGATGGCGAGGCGACGCTCAAGCAATGGTTCCCGGAGCGCGACCGGATCCGCCTCCAACCGGCCAATTCGGCGATGAAGCCGATCTATGTCCGCCAAGCGAAAGTGCTCGGCATTCTTGTCGGGGTCGTGCGTAAGACCAGCTGACCGAGGGTCTCCAGGCTTCCTGCCCGTGGCGATCCAACGGCACCGGATCACGCGGCGGCGTCTGCCGGCCCCTCGACGGCCGCCGACGCCTGGCCTGCGGCCTGCTGCGCGTCGGCCCGCTGGTGGAGCTTGTTGTAGAGCGTCTTCAGGCTGATCCCCAGCTCCTCGGCCGTCCGCGGCTTATTGCCCTGATTGCGCTCGAGCGATTCGACGATTGCCGCCATCTCCAGTTCACGGAGACTGACCGGCTTGGAATCTCTCGCCATCGCCGGCGGCGGGCTGGCCAGCGGCATCCCCGCGCCGGGCACGGCGGCCAGCGCCGTCGTGTCGGTCATGGCGGACAGCAGAGCGGAAGAGACGGCGGGCTGGGGCAGGAGGCTTGCCGGCTGCACCGGCGCTGCGTCGCTGCCGGGGGCTGCGGCCGTGACCGGCAGCGGCCGTGGCTTGGCGACGCCGAGCCGGGCCGGGAGATGCTCGATCGTGAGGGGCAATCCGTCGCACAGTACAAGGGCATGCTCGACGCAGTTGGCCAGCTCGCGGACATTGCCGGGCCAGACATGGCCCTGGAGGACCGCCAGCGCCTCCGGCTCGATCACGAGGGCGCCGGGGGGCGTCTGCGGGCGCGCGTCGCGGACGAAGTGATCGACGAGCGCCGGGATGTCGTCGAGCCGATCACGCAGCGGCGGGATCGCCACCTCGAAGGTGTTGATGCGGAAGAGAAGGTCCTCGCGGAACGTGCCGGTCGCCACCATCTCCTCGAGGGACCGGTGGGTGGCACAGACCACCCGGACATCAACGGTGATCGGGTGGTTGTCGCCGACGCGACGGATCTCGCCGCTCTCCAGGGCCCGGAGAAGGCGGGGCTGGAGGGCTTTGGGGAGCTCACCGATCTCGTCGAGGAACAGCGTCCCACCGTCGGCCACCTCGAACAGGCCGGCGCGGTGCTCCTCGGCACCGGTGAACGCCCCCTTCCGGTGGCCAAACAACTCGCTTTCCACCAGATGCTCGGGGAGCGCGCCGCAGTTGACGGCCACGAGGGGCCCCGTGGCCCGGGGGCTGCCGTCATGGATCGCCCGGGCGACGAGCTCCTTGCCGGTCCCTGTCTCGCCGCGCACCAGCACGCTCGAATCGCTCGCGGCCACCCGGGCAACGAGCCGGCGCACGGCGCCGAGCCCCGGCGAACCGCCGACGAGACTCGATGTTCCCTCTGCCCGTCGCACCCTCCCCTCCAGCGCCCGGAGCCGGAGCGTCAGCTCGCGTTTCTTCCTCACCCGTTCCAGAACGGCCTGGATCTCGGCGAGCTTGCATGGCTTGGTGAGGTAATCGAACACCCCCTGACGGACGGCCGACACGGCTGACTCCAGTGACGATTTCCCGGTGATGATCACCGTCTCGGTGTCCGGGGCCACGTCACGGACACGGGCGATGACCTCCATCCCTCCGACACCGGGCATGTCGAGATCAACGATCACGCAGTCATAGGCGGTGCGGTCGAGGGCCGCGATCGCCGTCCGACCATCCGGACAGACCGTCGCCTCGTGCCCCAAGCGCGGCAGTTCGATCCGCATCAATTCCTGGAGCGACATCTCGTCGTCGGCAAACAGGATCCGCATCGGCCGGGCAGGTTTTGTCATGTCACGTCTCCAGGTCTCGTGTTCACGCAGCGCGCTGGGCTGGATCCAGATCTCTTGTCGCCCCGTTCCCCGGGCGCCGCTGCCCCTCGGTACCGGCCGCGAGGGGGAGCGTGACGCGGAACATCGCCCCCTTCCCCGGCCCATCGCTCTCTGCCTCGATCCGCCCGCCGTGGTCGACGACGATCCGGTGGACAATCGACAGCCCCAGGCCGGTCCCCTGCCCCGTCTTCCGACGCGTGAAGAAGGGTTCGAAGAGGTGCTCGAGGACCTCGTCATTCATCCCACAGCCGTCGTCGGAAAAGGTCACCACCGCCGTCTCGCCGATCCGCCGGACGGCCACGCGGACATGCCCGTTCGACTCGATGCAGTCGAGGGCGTTGACCAGGAGGTTGAGCACGACCTGCTTGATTTCCTGCGGATTGACCATCACCGCCAGATCGGGGCCGTCGTCGATCTCGATCGAGCTCCCGGCGAACCGCCCGACATGGCGGAGCATCTCGGCGACATCCTTCACCAAGCCCATGATCGCCGTCGGCTGGCGGCGGACCTCACCGAGCCGGGAGAAATCGAGGAGCTTCTCGGTGATCCCCTTGCAGCGGAACGCCTCGGCCTGGATCAGCTCGAGGTAGCGGCGCGCCACCCGGGCTTCGTCGTCGTCGGCCACGAGGCCGGCGAGCCGGCTCTCCAGCGATTCAGCGCACATCGCGATCGCGGCGAGAGGATTGTTGATCTCGTGGGCAACCCCCGCGGCGAGGAAGCCGACACTCGCCAGCTGCTCGCTGCGGATCACCTCGCGCGTCCGCAGCTGGACCTTCCGGTCGAGGTCGTCGCGGACCTCCTGGAAGCGCTGCGTCATGTCATTGAGGGCCTCGGCGAGCTCCGCCATCTCGTCGCGGCTGTCGAGGTTGAGCCGGAAGGCGAAGTCGCCGGCGGCCACGCGCCGGGAGCCGTAGCCGAGGAGGCGGAGCGGCCGGAACACCCAGCGGTAGGTGAGGACGCCGAGCGACGCCAGTAGGAGCGCCGATGCCATCGCCGCCGCCCAGGTGGTGACGATGAGGGTCCGATACCCGGTACGGACGTCGCTGGAGAGATCGTGGAGATGCTCTTGGAGGTAGGTCGGGAGGGTGGCGACGAGCGCGGCGAGGCGACCGAGGTCGGGGCCGAGGCGGCGGAGTTCCCCCATCTCCACTCCCTCGCCCGCGGAAGGCCGGCCGACCACGTCGCGGATCCTCACGAGACTCTCGGCGATCCGCCGGGCCGTCTCGCGCTCGCGGCTCCGGTCACCAAGGGGGGCGTTGTCGATCTCCCCCTTCCCGAGCTCCTCGACATACGACTCCAGAGCCCGTTCGGTGCGGCAGAGCACCGCCAGGAACGGAGCGCTGCAGGGGCCGAGCTCACGGGCTTCCTCCTCACCGTCATCTTCGTCCTCGCCATCCTGGATGGGCACCGGGGGCGGAGGAACGACCGGCAGGGGTGTCGGCGCGGCGGCGAGGGCCGTCACATCGCCGAACAAGGCCCGCGCGTGGACCAGCCGCAGCGTCGCGACGCATTCGCCGAGATCACTTGCCCGCGGCAACTCGGCCGCCCGGCTGCTCAAGCCGCGCACGAGTCTGCGGTAGGAATAGGTGCCGAGGAAGCTGCTCGCCGAGAGGAGCGCCACCATGAGGAGGACGAGCCCTCCCCCCACCATGAGCTTGCGGCGGATGGGGCGTCGCTTGCGCACTCCGTACTCCAATCCCTGCACGATCGGCCCGGTCTGCTTCGTTCTATCCCCGCCGCGGGCCGCGAATTGGGCAGCCTGCGAGGGAGGGGAGAGTAGCAGCCGCGGCCCGGCCCCGACAGGGGAAATCGGGCGGTGAATCGCTACACGAGCCCCCAGCGTTTCCGCAGGAACCACTCGGTGCAGAGGAGCCCGGCCATGAGGAGGAACATCGGCCACTTGTCCCACAGCGTGGCTGACCACTGCTCCTGGGCGTCATAGGCCGAGGGCTTCGTCCGCAGATCGTCGAGGATCTCGGAGATCTCCTCCGGCGACCGCACTCCCCCCCCGTCGCTCGATTCCGCCAACTGCCTCATCAGCAGCGGGTTGGCCCGCGGACTGGCCAACTCGAGATCCTGACGGACGACGGTGAACCGTGCCGATCGCGACACGACAGGCGAGCCCGGCTTCGTTGCCCCAACGGTCACCTTCCAATCCCCGGGCTCGTTGAAGTCGGCGAGCACGCCGGCGTACGACTCCCCTTTCCGGGCCAGCCGCAACGGCCGCGACACCCCGGCCGGGGAAGTCATCAACGCCTCGAAGGCGGCTTCGGCCACGCCGCTGCCGTCCGGTTTCGAGAGACCGGTGTCGAGGGGGATCGTGGCACCGGGGGCGACCCGTCGCTGCGCCAGCCGGACCCACAGCGAGTCACTTCCGGAGTCGTCCTGCTTGGCAAGCCAGAGGACCATCTGCCGCCAGAATCGGCGGTGCTGCTCCCCTCCCCCCTGCATCACCCAGCGCCACGTCGAGTCGGCGGCGAACGCCAGCACGCGTCCCTCGCCGAACTCCCGGGCGACCAGCAGCGGCCGGCCGTCGGAGGTGACGGCCAGCGGCTTGGCATTGGGAACCAGTCGCCCGAGATCGTTGGCCCCCTCGAGCGGGGGCAGGGCCTGCCAGGCGGCCCTGGTCTCCTGATCGGTCGGGCCGAGCCGCAGGATCGAGACGCCGCCGAACCGCTGTTCGGGAAGCATCTTCAGCGGACCGGGGAGGTGGAGCCCCGGCCGGATCGGCTGATCAAAAGGCTGGCGGGCAAGTTTGTCGGATTCGAAGGGGAGCAGTTGGCCGATGACCGTGCTCCCCCAGCCGCCCGCCTCGAACGCGTGGAAACCGCCGAGGAAGGCGATCCCAGCGCCGGCATTGACCTTGGCCACGATCGCCCCGAGATCCTGGGGCGACAGCGCTGAGGCATCGAGATCGCCGATCAGGAAGACATCGTATCCGGCATCGAGCTTGCGGCCGAGATTGACCGGCCAGTTGCGCCGGCCGGCGGCGTCGATCCACTCGAAGTCGACCTGCATGTCGGGGCTTGCGGCAAGGACACGGCGGAGGAATCGCTGCTCGACCCGCAGCGCTCCCTCGAGATAGAGCACCTTCAAGCCCCCGTCGACCACCTCGACGAACGTCGAGAGCTCGTTGTTGGTGAGGACGACCTCCCCCTCCTGCGGCTCGACCACCAGCGACAGCTTCCGCTCGCCGAGGGCCTTCGGCGTCCAGGCGAGTCGCACCGCCTCTTCGTTGACCTGCGGGCCGCCACGGACCACCGTCCGGGCCACCTCCTCCATCGCCCCCCCCTCGGTCTCGGCCAGAAGCTTGACGACGACGTCGCGGTCGGCCAACCCGTCGAGGCGGACCCGCCCGGCAACCTCGAGGGTGTTCTTCAGATAGACCGTCTCACCGACAGAGAGATTCGTGACCGCCGCATCGCGCCCCTGCCCCCCTCCACGCTGCTGACCGAAGGTGATGCTCCACAGGGGCACCGCGGCATCTCCGAGCTTCCGCGCGACCCCCTGCGGCGGCTGGTCCCGCGGCGGATACGCATGCTGGGCGCCGTCGGAGAGGACGATCACGCCGGCCAGCGGTCGCCCGGCCGTGGCCCGCAACGCGTCGTCGAGGGCGGCACCGATCGCCGTTTGGTCGCTCGTCGCTCCCCGCTGCCAGGCGTCGAGTGGAAACGGGTCTTCTGCCGTTCCTGCCACGGGGCGGGCCTCCCGGTCGAAGGCCCACAGGCCAATATCGACATTTCCCTCGGCCACGAGTTTGGCCGCGGCCGGGCGGGCGGCAGCCAGCGCCGCGGTCATCTCTTCGAAGCGCGTCCGTCCCGCGGCCCCGTCGACGACGGTCATGCTCTCGGAGGCATCGGCGATCACGAGCAACGTCCCCTGCTGGCGGGCCTGGCGCGTCGCCACGAGCGTCGGCCGCAGGAGGCAGGCGACCAGCGCCAGGAACGCGCCGGTGCGGAGGAGGACGAGCGCGAGCCTCCGCCCCCGCGGTACACGCGATCGGTCGGGCCCGACGGCCAGGAGCACCGCCACCAGGGCCAGCGTCACCCCGGCAACGAACCACCACGACCCGACCGGGTCGAAGTCGAGCGAGAGCTCTTCGAGCACCAGCCCCAGCAGCGGAGTCATGCGTCGGCCCCCCGCACGGCCATCCCGGCTCCGCCCAGCAGCGGCGGCGGTACTTTTTGGACCGTCGATGGCCCCGCGCTGGCGCCTGCAAATCCGGTATCGTCCCGTGGCGCGTAGAACCGATTGGCGACGATCCAGTCGGCGGCCATCACCAACGCCGCCAGGAGGATGAACCATCCCGAGAGCTCGGCGCCAACCCGCTCGAGCCTGACATCGCGGACGAGCTCGGCCTCACTCTGCGCGAGCCGGTAGCCCGCGCCGAGCGCCGCGACGAGGCCGGCGTCGGCGAGCCGCCGGGCATCGATACAATCGGCAGCGAGATTGGAGCTGAAGCCCCGCACGATGCCGCCAACGTCACCACCGGAACGCACCCGGTAGTTGCCCGGCACCTGGGTCGTCGTCACCGTCACGGTGCCACGGCGCTGGTCGACCGGCGCGGGGAAGTCGTCTCCCCCGGGGGTGCTCACGAACGCCGCTGCCACGTCGCGGCGCTGGAGATGGAGCACGGCCGACGCACCGGCGACGATGTTGCGGTCGTCGGCGGTGTCGATGGCATGGAGGAGGGTCTCGTTGGCGAGGATCACGAATGGCCACGGCTCGAACCCGGTGGCGAGCATGTTCCAGGCATCGGGGTCGTCGGCCGACTGCGACACCGGCGTCGTCACGGTGACGACGGTCCCCTGGCCGACGCGATGCTCGAGGATCGCCGGGAGGCCGTTGCGGTAGGTCACCACCGGGATCGCCGAGTCGACCGCTCCGTCCGCCGGGCCCGCCCCGTCAGCCGGGTCGCTCGGCTCGAATTCCCACAACCGCTCGATGGGGAAATCCTGCCAGGGAACGGCGTCGCCGACCCGGCGGAACGGGCCGAGAATCGGGTGATCGAGGTTCGCCGGAGCGAGGAAATTGTCTTCGCGGGGGTTGCGCCAAACGCGGACGATCCTTCCGCCGAGGAGCTTCCGCGCCGCGTCGGAGTTGAAACGCCCGGCGTCAGCAGCGCGTGGCCCGAGCCAAACGACGAGCCCACGGCCGCCGGCCACCCACTGCCAGAGGAGGTCGAGCGTGCGGGGTGCCAGTGGGGGCGGATCGGCCAGCACCATTCCCTGGTAGCCGTCCCACGGGGTGGCATCGAGCTTGCCGATGTCGATGAGGGTGGCGTCGAACCGCCCCTTGCCCGCCTTCCGCAGCGCCGCCGGGGCGATCGCTTGGAGGAGGAATCTCCCGGTGTCGGCGGCCGGCTGCGGGGCGGCGACGAGGATCTTCGACGGCGTGCCGACCTCGACGGTGAAGAATCGCGTGTTGTCCGCCTCCATGTCGTCCGATCCATCGAGCACGACGCGCCCCTGCCGCACCCCCGGCTCGAGCCCGGTGACCTCGAACTCCACCTGCCCGCTTTGCCCCTCCTTCCACGTCACTGGCTTGACCGCCCGCCGCGCGTACCGCCCGTCGGCACCGAGCATCTCCACCGCAACGGGGCGATTCGCGTCGGGACCGCTGCGCCGCGTCTCGACGGTCAGCCCCAGCGCCAGACCAGTGGTCGGCTGATCGGTCGACAGATCGATCGCTTCGAGAGAGAAATTCTGTGCTCCCTTGGCACCGACGTCGACCCACAGAACGGCCGTGTCGGCATTGGCCGAGACGAGGTCGGCCGCGGTCCGCCCCTCCCAGGCCCCCTGGGAGCAGTCGGTGAAGACGACCATCTCGTGCCGCAGATCGGGCTGCGTTGCGAGGAGACGGAATCCCTCCTGCATCGCGGCCGGCAGCGTCTGTGAGGCGGTGCCGACGGCCAGACGGTCGACGCGCGTGAGCGCCGCCGCGACGGTGGGGGAGAACGACACCGGTCCGCCGCCGGTGTCGATCACCGCGACCTGACTGGCGGCCGGGAGCTTCGCGGCCAAAACCCGGGCCAGCACCGCCGCATCCTGGAGGCGGGTGCGGTTGGCCTGCCGCAGCTCCATCCGCGGGTTGGTGTCGAAGACGAGGACCGCAGCCACCGGCTTTTCGCCATCGGCGAGCCACCCGGCGCCGCGGAGCGTGGGGCGGGCCAAGCCCAGCGCTAAGCCCGCCAGCGCTGCGATCCGCAGAAGGAGGAGGAGGAGATGGCTGACCCGCAGCCGCCGGCGGTTGGCAGCCGCGCGCTGGCGGAGGAAGCGCATCGCCGGAAAGGCCCGCGGCACCGGCTTGCGCCGCATGATGAGGTGGAGAATCACCGGCACGGCCACGAGTGCGGCCCCGGCGAGCAGCGCGGGAGTGAGGAACGACAGTCCCATGGGCGGGGGGCGGATTCCTAAAAACGGTTCCGGCGACTGACGAGGTACTCCATCAGGGCACGATCGAACTGCATGCTCGTGTCGAGTGGGACATAATCAATTCCAGCGTGGAAGCAGGTGCGCCGGTAATCCTCGCGGAAGGCCTGCACCGCCGCGAGGTATTCCCGGCGGGCTCCATCGGCGTCGACGACGAGCTTCTCCTCGGTCTCCGGCTCGGTGAGCTCGACCATCCCGTCGAACGGGAATGTGACCTCGGCCTCGTCGAGAATGTGGAACAGGATCACGTCGTGCCCCCGGTGCCGCAGCCGCAGCAGGGCATCGCGGATCGGCTCCGGATCAGCCAACAGATCGCTGAACACCATCACGAGCGAGCGGTGGCGGAGCATGGCCCCGATCTGGATGAGACTCCGCGCGATGTCGGTCCGCCGCGAGGGCTTCACCTTCGAGAGGACGGAAAGCACCTGCGCGATCTGTGACCGCTTCGACCGTGCCGGGAGGCTCGAGTGAAGCTTCTCGTCAAACACCATCAAGCCGCAGGGATCCTGCTGGTGGATCATGAGCCAGCAGAGCGCGGCCGCCAGCGAGATCGAGTAGTCGAGCTTCGTGAGCTCCTGGCGGTGGGTGTAGGCCATGCTGGCGCTTGCATCGATGGCGAGATACCCGGTGATGTTGGTCTCGGCCTCAAACTTCTTGACGTAGTGCTTGTCGGTCTTGGCGTAGACGAGCCAGTCGATGTCCTTGGGATCGTCACCGTGGGTGTATTTGCGGTGTTCGCTGAACTCGACCGAGAACCCCTGGTAGGGGCTGGCGTGGAGCCCCTGAAGAAAGCCCTTGACGATGAACTGCGCGCGGAGATCCAGCCGCGCGATCTGGCGCACGACCTGGGGCTTCAGGTATTCCTCAACCGCACGCACCATGGTGTCCGTCGCCAGGGAAAAGGGCGCGGCGTGAGCCCCGGGGCCCCACCGTCGTTCTGCGGAAGATCCGCAGGGATCACTTCACGAGCTTGGGGATCTCCGGCTCCGGCACCTCGCGGACGAGCCGCTCGACGATCGATTCACTCGTCAGGCCGTCGGCCTGGGCCTGGAAGTTGGTGGCGATGCGGTGGCGGAGCACCGGCACGGCGATCCGCCGGACATCGTCGATGGAGACGCTGAAGCGGCCGTCCATCGCCGCCATCGCCTTCCCTCCCTGGATGAGGAACTGGCCGGCGCGGGGCCCGGCGCCCCAGTCGACGAGCTCGGCAACATAGGACGGTGCCTGGGGATCCTTCGGCCGGGTGGAGCGGACGAGTCGGGCGACGTATTTGACGACGTACTCGCTCACCGCGACGCTCCCGACGAGCTTTTGGATGTTGACGATCGCCCGCCCGGAGAGGACCTTGCGCACCTCCGGCTTTTCCGACCGGGTGGTGGCCATGAGGATCTGCTCCTCCTCGCTCGCCGAGGGGTAGCCGACCTTGATGTTGAACATGAAGCGGTCGAGCTGCGCCTCGGGGAGCGGGTAGGTCCCCTCTTGCTCGATCGGGTTCTGCGTAGCGATCGTGAAGAACGGGTCGGGAAGGTGGTAGGTCTCCTGCCCCACCGACACCTCGCGCTCCTGCATCGCCTGGAGGAGGGCCGCCTGCGTCTTCGGCGGCGTGCGGTTGATCTCGTCGGCGAGGAGGATATTGGTAAAGATCGGCCCCTCCATGAACCGGAAGCTGCGGCGCCCCGATTCGTCCTCTTCGAGGACATTCGTGCCGGTGATGTCGGAAGGCATCAGATCGGGGGTGAACTGTACTCGCTTGAAGCCGACGTCGAGGATCCGGGCGAGCGTCGACACCATGAGCGTCTTGGCCAGCCCCGGTACCCCCTCGAGGAGACAGTGGCCGCGGGTGAAGATCGCGGCGAAGAGTTGCTCGATGACTTCGTGCTGCCCGACGATCACCTTCTGCAGTTCCTCCTGCATCAGTCTCCGGTGCTGGCTGAACTCGACGAGGATGTCGTCCAAGGACTTCGGGCGCGGGGTCGAGGACACAGATCAATTCCCTCCTTGGGGGGCCCCGTACCGGCGACTGGGACAGGGGAACTTCAAGTATCGGCCCGAGCACCGAACCCCGCAAACCGGCCGCGTGGCACAGCGGTTTCCCTATCGGCCGGTAGACTCAAGGGGACTTTCCGGAGGGGGAGGGCCGTCCCCCTCTTCACCGCCCCGGGTGTCTTCATGCCTCCCCGCCGACTCTTTCTTTCCTTCCTCGTCGCCACGGGCCTCCTCGGCGGGATCCTCCCGGGGGCTGTCGGTCTCGCCGCTGACCGCGAGGGGGCGAAGCTCTCCCCGGAGAAGATTCAACGATCGATCGAGAAGGCCCGCGACTGGCTGCTGCGGGAGCAGGAGCCCAACGGGTCGTGGCAGGTGGCGATGCGGGCCGACGATACGCGTGTCGGCGCCACCGCCCTGGTGATGCTGGCTCTGGCCAACGCCGGCGTCGCGCCGGATCATCCCCAGATGCAGCGCGGCATTGAGTGGATTCGTCGCCAGAAGCCGGAGGAGACCTACTCGGTGTCGCTGCAGACAATGCTCCTGGCGATGCTCTCCCCGGAGGATGACCGGGCGATCCTCCAGCGCAATGTCGAGTGGCTTGAGGGGACGCAGGTCTCGCAGGGGCAGGCCGCCGGTTCGTGGTCGTACGGCAGGGCGAAGGGGACCGGCGACAATTCCAATTCGCAGTTCGCGCTCCTCGCCCTCCACGAAGCCGATCGCGTCGGGGTGCGGGTCAAGCAGGAGGTGTGGGTTCGGGCGCAGCAGTACTGGGTGTCGTGCGCCAACGCCGACGGCTCGTGGGGCTACACGATCGGCAATGCCGGTGGTTCAGGAAGCATGACGTGCGCCGGCATCGCCAGCATCTGGATCACTTCCCAGCACGTCGGCGCACCGGCCGCCCGCGCGACGCGCGACTCCGTCGCCTGCTGCGGCGGTGGGGCATCCCCGAAGCTCGTCGAGCGGGGGCTGGAATGGCTCGGGAAGCGGTTTTCGGTGGTGGAGAATCCGATGGCCGGCCAGACCTGGCACCACTACTACCTCTACGGCCTCGAGCGTGTCGGGCGGTTCACTGCCCGGCGGTTCATCGGCGACGCCGACTGGTACCTCGAGGGGGCGAAAATGTTCGTCAGCACCCAGGACAACCTCTCCGGGGCGTTTCGGGGGGGGCGGATCGAGGACCCGGTCGTCGCCACAAGCTTCGCGCTGTTGTTCCTCGCCAAGGGGCGCCGGCCGGTGATCGTTGCCAAGAGCCGGCACGCCCCGGAATCCGACTGGAACCGGCACGGCCACGACATCGCCCATCTCGTCGAGCATGTCGAGTCACGCTGGAAGAAGGATTACCCCGCCGGGCTCTCCTGGCATGTCGTCGAGACCCGAACGGCGACGCTCGAGGACCTCCTCCAGGCACCGGTGCTGTGGATCTCCGGGAAGTCGGCCTTCGATCTCGGCCCCGACGCCGGGCCGCGTCTGCGTCGCTACATCGACGAGGGGGGATTTGTGTTCGCCGAGGGCTGCTGCCCCTCGAGTGGCGATTTCGACGCCCGCCTGCGTCAGCTCGTCGGCGAGATCTTCCCCGAGCCCGAATACCAGCTCCATCTCCTCCCCCCGGAGCATCCCGCCTGGCATGCCGAGGAGATCGTCCCCCCGGAGCTCCATCGGCCGCTCCTCGGGGTCGACTACGGCTGCCGGACCTGCCTGATCTATGCCCCGCCGACGGATCTCGAAAAGAATGCCGCCGCAATGCCGAGCCTCTCCTGCCTGTGGGAGGTGGGTGAAACGCAATCCCGTGCGCTCCCTGCCGCGATCCGCACCGAGGTCGAGGCCGCCCTGGCGATCGGCACGAACGTCATCGCCTACGCCACGAACCGGGAGCTGAAGCGGAAGGACGAACTGTTCGCCATCGATCTCCCCCAGGCGGCCCAGATCCGCGACCGCTTCGAGCGCGGCCAGCTGACGATTGGCAAGCTGCGGCATGCGGGGATGTGCGATGCCGCCCCCGCGGCGCTGGCGAACATCCTCCGGGCGGCGGCGCGCGAGCTCGGCATCCGCGTCGACGAGCGCCCGCTCCTCGTCGACCCGGCCGAGCCCGGGCTGTTTGACTACCACCTCGTCTTCATGCACGGCAGGCAGGGATTCACCTTCGATCCCCCGCGGCGGCAGCGGCTGCGGCAATTTCTCGAGCGGGGGGGAACGCTCCTCGCCGACAGTGTCTGTGCCTCGCCCGGATTCACGACCGCCTTCCGCACGGAGATCGCCGCGATCCTCCCCGAGGCGAAGCTCGAGGAGATCCCCGCCGACGACCCGCTGTTCACGAAGGGGGAATACGGCGGCTACGACGTGCGTAGCGTCACGCTGCGGGAGCCGGCCGGCGGGGGAGACGGGCCGATGACCGCCCGGAAGCGGCAGGTGCCGCCGAAGCTCGAGGGGGTGCGGATGGGGGACCGCTGGGTCGTGATCTTCTCCCCCTACGATCTCTCCTGTGCGCTCGAGAAGCAGAACTCGATGGAGTGCACCGGCTACAGCCGCGACGATGCCGAGAAGATCGCCCTCAACATCCTCCTCTATTCCCTCAACCACTAGCCGTGGTTGAATTGGTCCCTCAACCACGAGCCGTGGTTGAATTGGTCCCTCAACCACGAGCCGTGGTTGAATTGGTCCAGAAGCCGTCGATCACCCCTCCGAATCGCGGTCACCGCCCGTCAGGTAACTGGCGTAGTAGAGGAGCGTGAAGGCGCTTTGGAGCGTCGCCGCGACATAGGTCCACGCTGCCGAGTTGAGCACCTTGTTGACATGCGGCATGTCGGCGCTGGGAACGATGCCGAGCTCGACGAGTTGCCGCTTGGCCCGGTTGCTGGCGTCGATCTCCACCGGGAGGTTGACGAGTTGGAAGAAGACCGTGGCGGCGAACAGGCCGATTCCCACCCAGGCCATCGGCCGGGAGGCGAACATCAAGCCGACCATGAACACCGTCAGCCCAAAGCCGCTGCCGATGTTGGCGATGCCGACGGCGGCGTTCCGCAGCGACATGAGCGGATAGCCGGTGTGGTCCTGGAGGGCGTGGCCCGCCTCGTGGGCGGCGATCCCCACCGCGGCGAGCGACCGGCTGGAGTAGACGGCATCGGAGAGGCGCAGGACCTTCGTCCGCGGGTCGTAGTGATCCGTCAGCGTCCCCGGCACCTGCTCGACGGCCACCTCGGTGGCCCCGGCCGAATCAAGGATGTGCCGAGCGGCCGCGGCCCCCGACAGGGGCGCCGGCTCCTTCGAAGCCGCCGCGAAGGTGGCGTGGACCCGCCACTGGGCCCACATCGCCAGGAGCATCGCCGGGGCGATGGCGAGCATGTAGGCGGGGTCGAAATAGAAGAAGGGCATCGGGATTCCTGACAGCGGTGGAAAAGGGGAGGGCCCGGCGGGGACGGCACCAACAACGCGACGAAGCTATTCTAGGTGGGTACGGACGCCATGAGCTATCGGCGTATTCCCGTGCCTGGCCCGGCAACAACGCCTGCTGACCGTCTCCATGACCTCCTCCTACGGACCGCTCGCCGCGCCGGTTCACCCCGGCCTCCGTCGGTGCCACGGGGGAACGACGCTGTTGGGCCTCGCCGTCGTCGCCGTCGTCGCCCTCGCAGCGGCACCGGGATGCGGTCCCCCGGCCGAATCGGTGGTCGGCGTGGCTGCCGCGGGGGCCACCGATTCAGCCGACCTGTGTGCGCGGATCGACCGGGCCATCGGCCACGCCCGGGACGGCCGCCTCCTCGACCAGCGAGTCAACGGCGCCTGGCAGGTGGTCCATGGGATCCTCGCCTTCGGCGACGAGCTCCCGCTGGCGACGGCCGACGGGAAGACGACGGCCCTCGCCTGGCTCCTCGACGGCGGGGCCTTGCGCGGCTGGCGGTTGCGGCCGGGGAGCCAGGGGGTGGTGGCGACGATCGAGGAGGGGAGCACGACCGGCCAGGGGCATCCTGACCAGTGGATCGGCTACCTCGCCCAATGCGGCCTCGACGGCGTCTCCATCGACACACCGATCTCCGTCAACGGCAATCCCCACACCCTCCGCGATCTTCTCACCCAGGCCCAGGCCGACATCCGCCCGGGGGCTGAGGCGACCTGGACGCTCATGGCCCTCTCCGCCTGGCTCCCTCCGGAGAGCTCGTGGACCTCAAGCGACGGCCAGACCTGGACGATCGAGGATGTCGTGGCGATGGAGGCGGCAGCCGACATAAACGGCGCCGCCTGCGGTGGATGCCATCGGCTCTACGGCCTCGTGCAGGCTCTGGCCGCTCATCAGGCCGCGGCGGCCGGCCCGGCCGGCAGCGAGCGCGGCGGCTGGGCCGACGCGGAGGCGACGATCGAGGCATGCATTGAGATCGCCCGCCGCCACCAGCAGCCCGACGGCAGTTTCTCCATCCACTTCTTCGAGCGCCCCGGCACCTCCGCCGACGTCTTCGCCCGCCTCGGCGCCACCGGGCACATCTTCGAGTTTCTCGTCGCGGCCCTCGACGACGACCGCCTCGCCGAGCCGTGGGTGACGCGGGCAGCCACGAGGCTCGTCACGCTCCTCGAACAAACCGCCGACGTCGACGTCGAATGCGGCGCGCTGTACCACGCCGTTCACGGCCTGCGGCTCTACCGCGAGCGAGTCTGCGGCGCGGCGGCGGAGTGAGCGCCGCGACACGAATCGTCGCCGCTCGACAGCCGGCAACTCGCCCCGCCGGGATCCTTTCCCACGACGCCATCATCTGTCAGACTCGGTGTCTTGAGACGAATGAACGGGGCGACGCCATCGACAGGGTGGGCTGGTGCACGGACTGATCTTCTTTTTTCTGCAGAAGTTCATCGCCACGTCACCGTCAGGCGGCGCGTCGCTTCAGCCAGACGGTCGCGCCGGGCAGACCTCCCGGCCACCGACGGCGACCGAGCGACATCTCCCCTCCGGCGTCTACCCGGACGACGACGCCGTCGCCATGCTGGGGACGATCGCTGACGCCACGGGCGAGAGCCTCCCTGACGTCGTCGAGCGGTTCGGCGAGTTTCTCGCCCCCCACCTCCTCAACGTGGCCGGCACGGCCGTCGATCCCCGGTGGAACCTGCTCGATCTCATCGAGCAAACCGAGGGGATCATCCACGCGCTGGTTCGGACGAAGAATCCCGGTGCCAAGCCACCGGTTCTCGAGACGATCCGCCACGATCCCCACGAGCTCCACCTCATTTATGCCTCCGCGCGACGGTTGTGCCGGCTGGCCCAGGGCCTGATCCGCGGCATGGCCCGCCACTACGGCGAGGTGGTGGAGATCGAGGAAACCTCCTGCATGCTCCGGGGGGATTCGTTCTGCACCTTCGTGGTCCGCACCTCCGCAGAGGACACCGGCGAGCATGGAGGCCACGAGGCGGAGACGGTCATGCTGGAGCGGGGGGGCGTCGGCCACGGCGACTCCGACAACGTCGTCATCCGCGTCGCTGCCGAGGAGCCGCTGATCCCACGGACGATCGGAGGCCACCGCATCGTCCGTCTCCTCGGCAGCGGGGGGATGGGGCGGGTGTGGCTGGCCCACGATGAACGACTCGACCGCGACGTGGCGATCAAGGTGATGCTTCCCGCCAAGGCGATCGAGCCGACCTCCCGCGAGCGCTTTCTGCGGGAGAGCCGGGCCGTGGCACGCATCGATCACCCCCATGTCGTCACGATCCATCAGGTCGGTGAGGAGGGGGGCCTTCCCTACCTCGTGATGCCGTTCCTCGAGGGGCGGTCGCTCGCCGATCATCTTCGCCACGAGGAACGACTTCCGATCGCGGAGGCGCTGCGGATCGCCCAGGAGATCGCCGCCGGTCTCGGTGCAGCCCATGCCCACAACCTCGTCCACCGTGACATCAAGACCGATAATGTGATCCTCGTCGGACCGGCCAGGCGTGTCCGGATCATCGACTTCGGCCTGGTTCGCGAGGCGAGCGCCCCGAGCCACAGCCTCACCCTCGATGGCCTCGTCGTGGGCACGCCGTCCTACATGGCACCGGAGCGGGCCACCGACGGGGACGTCGACGGCCGTGCCGATCTCTTCGGTCTCGGGGTGATCCTCTACGAGATGCTCGCCGGGCGGCTGCCCTACGAGGGGCGTTCCTTCGTGGCCGTGTTGGCCGCGATCGCCCGGGGGACGCCAACACCGCTTGCCGACGTGGCGCCAGAAGTCCCGCCAGCCGTGGCCGATCTTGTCATGCGATTGATCGCCCACGATCCCGCCGATCGACCGGCGGATGCCGATGCTGTGGCGACGGGCCTCGAAGCCCTCCGCCGTGCCGTGATCGGTTGACCGCACGGCGCCGCACCTCGGATCAGCCTCCGAGCCTGACGGCCGCGAGCTCGGCGGCGACAGCATTGACGAGCACCGGCACGTCGCCGTGCCAGTCGATGACGGTGCTGTGCTGCGATTGCATCCGCTTGCACTGCGCCGTGCCGGCGGTGAACTCGTCGCTGCCGATGACCAGCGCCAGCGGAAAGCCCTTCTTGGAGGCGACTTTCAGTTGCTGGCCGACCCGCTTCGGCTCGGCCGCCATTTCCACCGCCATCCCCGCTCTCCGCAGGGCGGCGGCGATCCGCAAGTAATCCCCGCGGTGGGCCTCGTCGAAGTAGACGAGAAAGACATCGGCGGCGGTCTCGCGGGTTTCCAGCCGGCCCAGCTCTTCAAGCCCCGCAAGCAATCGATCGATCCCGAGCGACGCCCCGATCCCCGGGAGGTGTTGCTTCGTGTAGAGGCCGGCGAGATTGTCGTAGCGCCCCCCGGAACAGATGCTCCCCAGCGTAGGCAGCTCGTCGAGGAAGCTCTCGAGCACCAGGCCGGTGTAATAGTCGAGGCCGCGGGCGATCGAGGGATCGACGACAATCCTCCCGGCCGGCACCCCAGCCTGGCCCGCGCCGTCGAGGAGCGCCCGCAGGCTGTCGATCCCGGCCCGCCCCGGAGCCGTGTCGCCGGCGAGCGGCTCCAGCGCGGTAAGGACGGAGTCGGGGGACCCGGAAAGCGACGCGAGCTTCAACAGATCGGCGCTCGCCGCCGCATCGATGCTCTGTCCTGCCAACTCCGCGGCGACCCCTTCGGGGCTCACCTTACCGAGCTTGTCGAGCGCCCGCAGCACGACGGTGGATCGGTCGGCGAGCCCGAGGCGCTCGAGGATCCCAGACAGGACCCGGCGGTCGTTGATCCGGATCGTGAAGCTTTCCAGCCCGATCGCCGAGAGGAGATCGTGGACAACGAGCACCGTCTCCAGATCGGCAAGCGGGCTGGTCGTCCCGATCGTGTCGAAGTCACATTGCATGAACTCGCGGTAGCGGCCGCGCTGCGTGTTCTCGCCGCGCCACACCGTCGCCATGTGGTAGCGCTTGAAGGGGATCCCGAGCGTGCCGATGTGCTGGGCGGCGAAGCGGGCCAGCGGCACCGTCAGATCAAACCGCATCCCCACCTCACGGCCGCCGCGTTCGGTGAAGCGGTAGAGCTGCTTGTCGGTCTCGTCGCTCCCCTTGCCGGTGAGGATCTCGAGGTGTTCAAGCGCTGGCGTGTCGATCGGCACAAAGCCGTAGGAGCGGTAGACGCGCCTGGCAATGTCGAGGATTCCCTCCCGGGCAAGGGCCTGGCGGGGGAGATGATCGCGGAACCCCTTGAGCGTGCGGGGCTCGATGAGCGTGCGGGGGTCGCTTGGCGGGCGCGGGTCGGTCACGGAGCAGGTCTCGGGGAGGAGCGGCAAGAGGCCTCGGTTATACCCCCGCTGAGCCACCCTCACCCACCACCCGTGTGCCGCGGCGGTCCTCGGGCCGGGCGGACGTCAGCCGGCCGGCGCCGCCATCCGCCCCGCCTTCACCACGCCCCCTTGGATGACAGCGATGAAGCGGCTGCGGTCCTGGAGGACACCGATGTCGGTCGTCGGATCGCCGTCGACGAGGAGGACGTCGGCGAGCTTGCCCGCTTGAAGAGTGCCGAGTTCATGGCCCCGCCCCATGATCTCCGCGCCGGTCTTCGTGGCGCACTTGAGGACCTCGAGCGGCGACAGTCCGACGAAGTCGACGAAGAACAACAGCTCCTTGGCGTAGTCGCCGTGGGGATTCCAGGCGAAGCCGTAATCGCCCCCCATCCCCAGCCGGCCGCCTGCCCGGAGGATCCGCCGGGCGCTCTCGGCCCCGCCATCGAGCGTCTCCTGGTGGCCGTCGATGACCCGCTGCGAGAGGCCGAACTCGGGGCCCCGCTCGACACTCACTTTCTCGAAGTAGAGCGCTGGCACGCAGGGAACGTCGCGTGCGAGGAGGAGCTCGAGCCCCTCGTCGTCGATGAACGTGCCATGCTCGATGGCGTCATAGCCCGCCTTGAGGGCATTCGTGATCCCCTCGGTGGCCCGGCAGTGGCCGGTCACTTTGAGACCGTGGTTGTGGGCGGTGGCCACCACGGCGCGCATCTCCTCGAACGTCATGCAAAGAGTGTGGTGATCGTTGACGTCGGGGGCGGCGGCGTCGCCGGTGGGGTAGGTCTTGACCCATTCGACGCCATCCTTGACGAGCTTCCGGACCGCGGCGCGGGCCTCGTCGGGGCCGTTGACGAGGAGCACGAGCCCATCCATGCCGATGCGGCGGAAGTCGGGATTCCAGTCCATCAGCCCGCCGACGCCGCAGATCTCGCGGCCGCTGGCGACGAGCCGAGGGCCGGTCATGAGGTCGTTCTCGATGGCTTTCTTGAGCCAGACATCGATATTGAACAGGCTCCCGCCGCTGCGGGCCGCCGTGTAGCCGCACTGGAGGGCCAGCCGGGCGTTGGCGGCGGCGAGGAGCGTGACGTATTCGACCGGATACTTGATGTCGAGATCCTCGAGGGCCGCGACGTCGAAGTAGGTGGCATGGAAGTGGGCCTCGACAAGGCCGGGCATGATCGTCCCGCCGCCAACGTCGATCCGCCGCGCGCCTTGGGGCTGCGCGGGCATCGCCGCCTCCGGGCCGGCATAGGCCACGACGCCGTCGCTGATCACGATCGCCGCGTCAGCCACCGCCGCGGATCCCGTGCCGTCGAACAACCGGCCGCCGCGGATGACCGTCGTGCCTGTTTGGTGCCGCATGTCTTCCCTTCCAAAAAGTCGCCGCGCCACACATGGGGCCGCCAGACGCGTCGCCCCCCGCAGAGAGACTACGGCTTCCTGGCCGCATCGCCAAACGGGAGCGATTCGAGGAACGGAATCAGGATGCGCGGCACGAGGTCGGGCTGTTGGCCGACGGCGTTGTGGCCGATCCCCGGAAGGTCGATCGGGGTCGGATCGGCAAGCGTCTCGCACAGCCGTCGGAAGTCGCCGTCGGGAAGCATGCCGCCGCGCGTTGGATCGGCCCGAAGCACGAGCACCGGGCAGGTGACCCGGCGCAGCGTCGCCTCCCAGTTGATCCCATCGAGCCAGGCATTGGCCAGCAGCGGGAGCATCGTTTCCGGGTCGAGGTGCTTCAGGCACGACGCCGTGAAGCGGACATTCGCCAGATCGCGCGTGGCGCCGAACGTCGTCGCCGGGATTCCCGGGGCGCCCGGGAGGGGGGCCGCCGCGAGCTTCCGGGCGAGCTCGCCAACCGGGAGGGCGCTGCCGGCGTGCTCGCGGTAGAGCGTGAACACCGCCGCATAGGGGCTGAGATCGATCGCGGAGAGAAACGTCGGCCCCGGCGGATCTTCGAGGACGATTCCCGCGACCGCATCGGGGCAGGCCGCCGCGACCAGAAGCGCGACGAGAGCTCCGAGGGAGTGGCCGTAGAGAACTGGCCTGTCGAGGCTCCCCACGACCCGCACGGCATCGGCAGCATAGTCGCGGACAAAATACCCTTCCCCCCGCTCCGACTCGCCATGCCCGCGCTGGTCATAGGCCCGGACGCAAAACCGGGGGAGGAGCCAAGGGAGGAGCGGGGCAAATGTCGCCCACCGCCGCGACACGCCATGGAGAAGGAGGAGCGGCGGCTGGGTGGTGTTTCCCGACGTCCATCCCGCCAGCGTGGCACCGTCGCCGTGAAACGTCGTCGACGTCAGCATGGGAATCATGGTGTCGTTACCAGACGTCATCCGAGGATGGCGAGCGGATTGGGGCGGGGACCGCGGATCGACTTGCCGCGGTTCTTCTTCCGCCGCCCCTCTCCTACCTCGAGGCCCCCCGGGCCCAACACCGCATCCATGTACTCCTCGACCTGTTCGGCGGTCTCGAAGTACTGGTCGTACACCCAGTCGTCCTCATATTCGCAGTCCTTCGTCGTGTATTCGCGGCAGATCTGCGGACGGGTCTCGTAGATTCCGCAGCGGTGATCCTCGCCGAGATGCTTGCAGACGGTGTGCACGCAGACATACCACTCGCCATCCTCGGTGAACACGGTGGCGTGGTCGTGGAGGAGGAACCAGCGGATGTATTCGAACTCCTCCCGCGTCGTCGGTGTGTCGAGCGGCAGCGCGAAGTAGCGACAGCACTTCGCCGTGCAGAACTGGCACAGCACCTGATCGGCGGCGACGGTGTCGCGGTGGGGCTTGGGGGCGAAGATCGGCAGGAGGGTGTCGACGGCCGGCATGGATGGGCTCCGGGGAGGCAGGGGCGGCACCAATCTACGGCCCGGCCAGCGCTCCCACAACGGGCCGGGGGGCCGGGCGGTCGGCGGAATCGGCACGCTCGGCGTGGCGTATACTCCGAGCCGCCGCCCGCCGGGTGGTGCCCCGGAAAGGAGCCGCCGACGTGCCGAAGCGCTGGAGGATGCAGCCGCAGGATGCGGCGGTGGTGGCGGGGCTCGAACGGGCCGCCGGTGTGTCGCCGATCGTCGCCCGGCTGCTGGCGGCGCGCGGGTTGGTCGACGCCGCCGCCGCGCGGACGTTCCTCGCCGGCACGCTCCAGGATCTGCGTGATCCCGAATTGCTCCCCGGCGTGCCGGCCGCCGCTGAGCGGATCCTCGCCGCCGCGCGAGACGGCACGCGGATCGTGATCTACGGCGATTACGATGCCGACGGCATGTGCGCTACAGCGATCCTCCTTGGCTGTCTCCAGGCCCTCGGGGCGACGCCGGAGTGGTATGTGCCCGACCGCTTCGAGGAGGGCTACGGCCTCAACGCCGAGGCCCTCCGCAGCCTGGCGGCGAAGGGGGCGAAGCTCGTGATCACCGTCGACTGCGGGATCGCAAGCGTCGCCGAGGCGGCGGTGGCCCGCGAGCTCGGGATCGATCTGATCATCACCGATCACCACGGCTTCGGGCCGGCGCTCCCCGAGGCGACGGTGCTCGTTCATCCCCGGCTCCCGGGGGGCGGCTATCCCTTCGGCGACCTGTGTGGCGCCGCCGTGGCCTTCAAGCTCGCCTGGGCGATCGCCACACGGGCCAGTGGCGCTAAGCAAGTGACGCCGCGGCTGCGGGAGATGCTCCTGCGGGCCGTCGGCCTGGCGACACTCGGCACGGTCGCCGACGTCATGCCCCTCCTCGACGAGAATCGGATCCTCGTCAAGCATGGCCTCGAGTGCCTCCGACTGCGGGGCGGCGCCGGCATCGTGCGGCTGATGGAGCTGGCCAAGCTCCAGGAAAAGTCGGCGCTGGAGAGCGAGGATGTCGCTTTCCGGCTGGCGCCGCGGCTCAATGCCGCCGGGCGGCTCGGCCAAGCCGGCCTGGCGATCGAGATGCTCACCACCGCTGACGAGGCCCGCGCCCTCCAATTGGCCGATGTGATCCATGGCTTCAACGAGCAGCGTGACACCCTCGAGCGGAGCATCCTTCTGGCCGCCACGAAGCAGGCCACCCACGACTTCGATCCGGTCGCCGCGCCGGCGCTGGTCCTCGCCGGCCGTGGCTGGCACCCCGGCGTGGTGGGGATCGTGGCCGGCCGGCTCGCCGAGCGCTACCACCGCCCGATCGTCGTCATCGCCCAGGACGAGCATCAGGGGCGGCCGGCGACGGGGAGCCTGCGGAGCGTGCCCGGCTTCGACGTTCTCGCCCCGCTCCAGGCCTGCCGCTCCCATCTCCTCACCTGCGGCGGCCATGCGGCCGCGGCGGGCCTGCGGATCGAGGATGGCGCCATCGACGCCTTCCGGGAAGCCTTCCTCGCCGAGGTGGCGGCCAGGATGCCGGAGGAGCTGCGGCTGGCCCAGGTGGCGATCGACGGCGAGGCGACGATCGCCAGCCTGACGCTCGACACCGTCGGCCAGATCGAGAAGCTCGCCCCGTTTGGCCAGGGGAACCGCCGTCCGATTCTCTGTGCCTCGGCCGTGCGGCTCACCGAGGCTCCGCGCGTGATCGGCGCCGGTGGCCGACATCTCGCCATGACGCTCGTCCAGCATGGCGCGAAGATCCGCGCCGTGGCCTGGGGGGCCGCCGAGTGGCTGCCCCATCTTCCCGCCCCCGGTCAGACATTCCATGTCGCCTTCCGACCGAAGATCAACGAGTTTCGTGGCCGCCGGACGGCGGAGATGGAAGTCGTCGACTGGCGGCCCGACGGCCCCGACAT
>CAMBFA010000027.1 GCA_945865325.1 Candidatus Kuenenia stuttgartensis | reverse complement strand
CGATCCCCGCGTCGTCGGCCGGCACGCCCGCTTCGCGGAGGGCGAGGATCGCCAGCCCCGTCATGTGGCCGTCGCTGGCCGGCGAGTCGAAATCGGGCTCGCTGCGGAGCTTCGCCGCCCGGTTGCCGCCCCCCCAGGCCTCTGGCGCTGCAAAGCTGCGGATCGACCAGCCGCCATCCTCGCGCTGGTGGCGGCGGAGGATCGCCACGAGCTCGGCCGTGCCGGCGGCGTCGATGAGGCCCGGAAAGCGGGTCGAGGCCTGGAGGAGGAGAACGCGGCCGTAGTCGTGCGGGGGCGGGGTATCGTGGAGATAGCTGCGCAGCCGGGCGATCCGCGATTTCAGATCGTCGTCGCTGCCGGCCTCCGTGGCCGCAAGCCAGCCCGGCGCCGTCGCTGCGGCAATCGCCGCCACCGTCGCCTCGTGGTAGGCGTCTGATTCATACGGCGGCCAGCAGTCGAGCGTCCCCCAGGTGCCGGAATCGGCCTGGAGCGCGAACATGAGGCGCAGGGCGTTGTCGGTGTCGGGGGAGAGCGTGCCGGTGACATGCCGGTCCCACTCGGCCAGCCCCGCGGCGAGGTAGATCACCTGCGCTGGCTTCGTCGACTTCCGCAGGTTTTCGTGGGGCTCGGAAGCAAGGCTCGCGAGCTGCTCCTTGAAGAAGCCGAGCGTCGACTCGGGGGGAGTTCCCAGCACGGCTGAGAGGGCGGGGCGGGCGAGCATGTAGGTGCCGTTGGTGTGGCAGCTGATGCAACGGCGCTGCCCGCTCCAGGCGACGGAGCCCTGTTCGAGGTGATCGATCGCCAAGCTCGTCGAGACCCTGGTGCGGCGCGGCTCGTCGGCCGTCGCCGCCGGCACGGCGATCGACTCAAAGGCGTATTGATGCGGCTCGGCAGCGGGAAGGGGCGTCGGCACCGCTGCGCACGCGGAGAGAAGCAGCAGCCGGGCGATGGGGCCGAGCATGGCGGCTCGATGAGACAGGGCGACAGCGATCATCGGCGGAATCCTCCCGGGGCATTGGTTTGTGGGCAAAGGAGACGGTGCGGAGGCGGCCAATCAGAGGCTTGGAAGGACTTGGTAGGGATGGCTCGCTCGGGATCATCCCCCGTTCCGCAGGAGCGCGAGGAGATCAAGGATCTCTTCGTCCTCGAGCGTGTCGAGGAGCCCCTGGGGCATCGGTGACACGGTCGCCGGATGGGCGCTTTCGATCTCGCTGCGAAGGAGCTTGAGCGACTCCCCTGTCAGGGCATCGACCTCGACGCCGATTTCCCGGTCGTTGACCATGTTGGCTCGCCCCGTGACGACTCGGCCATCGGTGAGCACCCAGGTCGTGGCGTGGTACTTCGGATCGACCACCTTCGAAGGCTCGAGGATCGACTCCAAAATCGCCCGGGCGTCACAGCGCGTCCCGCTCGCGGAGAGATCGGGGCCGACAGCCGAGCCCGACGATCCGAGCCGATGGCACTTCAGGCACTGCGCCGCGGCCAGCGCCCGCCGCCCGGCGTCGGCATCGCGCGGGGCGAGGGCCTTGTCGAGCTGCGGCTCGAGATCGGCCTGGGTCCATTGCCTCACGACGGGGCGCGGGAGCTGTGGGAGAAGCGGCTCTCCCTCGACCACGGGCTGCTCGAGGATCGCCAGGGCTGCCGCCAAGGCCGGCCGCTGGTCGTCGCGGATCGTCGCCAGGAGATTCTTCTCCATCCGGCTGATGATCTGGCCAATCAGATGCCCGCCGCGAAACTGCCGCGCCCCGGCAAACCACTCGAGGAGCCGGCGGTGGTCCTCGATCGTCCAGGGGCCTGTGGAACGGACGAGCGCATGGACGCAGTGAATCTGATCCTCCTGCGTCGTCGCCGCGTCGAGCCGGCCGATCACGCTGTCGATCGCACCCGGAGCCCCGGTGGCGATGAGGAGCTCGACAAGTTCGCGCTGCACCAACAGCGACGGATGCCCATCGAGGAGACCGAGGAGCTCGTGGAGTTTCTCGAGGTCGGCAGGCTGGAGATCGACCCCGCGGGCCAGGGCGATCGAGAGAACGCGAAGCGAGAGGAGCACCGCTGACTCATCGGCGCTGATCCTTCCGGCAAGCGTCGCCCGGACGACCTCCAGTCGCTCTTCCGCCGCCGCCATCCGTACCCAGGCAAGCAATCCTTCTCCGCGGGCGAGCGGCTGCTCTTCCGCTTTGACCTTCTCGCGCCACGCTGCCACCGGCTGCCGCTCGAGCGCGATCCGCGCTGCTGTCCGCAGCCAGCGATCGGAGGAGCCGAGCTCCGGCCAGAGGTTTTCGATCGTGGCCTGATTCGCTGTCGAGAGTGGCCCGCCATGAAAGGCCTCCAGCTCACGCCGGCGGGCCCGGGCCTGCTTCGCGGCGGCGGCGACGGCCGGCTCGACCGCCGGGCTCGCCGGCACGTCTGCCGCATCGCCCGTGAACGACACCCGATAAAGCCCCGACTGCGAGCCGCGGCCACCGGTGATGAACCACAAGGCGCCATCGGGGCCGAACGCCATGTCGCAGACATTCATCGGGCTCCCCTCGGCAAAGAGCTCGTCGGTGGCCGTGTAGCTCGCCCCGTCAGGAGTGAACCAGGCGGCGAGGATCCGGCCATGCTGCCAGTCGGCCATGTAGAGGGCGTCGCGCCACTTGCCGGGGAACGTGCCGCGGTGGCCAAAGACAACGCCCGTCGGCGAGCCGAGGCCGGTTTCGAGGGTGGCCGGCAGACTGTCGGGGTAGGAAGAGGGCCAGTTAAGCGTGCTCCAGCGCCATCCATATTCGCCCCCCGAGACAACATGGCTGACGCGCGTCGGCCGGTACCACGGCTGGCCGACATCCCACTCCATGTCGCTATCCCAGGTGAACCACTCCCCGTCGGCATTGAAGTCAGCGTCGACCTGATTGCGGAAGCCGCCGGCGAACACCGTCCACTCCTCTCCCTCCGGGTCAAAGCGGAGGAGATAGCCGACCCGGTCGTCTTGGCCGCCGTCGGCCGGATCAGGGAGGAGCCGATCGGTGTGCGGATCGCGGTAGGGCGATTCTGGCGAGGCGCCTTCGGGGAAGGTGACGTCGTTGCCGACGATCGACCACAGCGCCCCGTCGGGGCCGACGGTGAGCTGGTTCTGGCCATGCCCGTAACGGCTGCGGTAGTCGAACGATGTGAGTTTCGTGCGGTCGGAATACGTACCGTCGCCCAGCGTATCGCGAAACCGCCACAGTTCCTTTGTGTCGCAGGCGTTGACGTAGATCGAGCCGTCATGGACGAGGACACCGCGGCAATGGCGGAGCGTGTCGTCAAGCCGCGTAAACGACCATGCCCCTCCGGGGGCCTCTGGTGGCGCGAGTCGGGCGACGCCGACGTCGTCGAGGCCGACGATAATCCGCCCCGCTTCATCAAAAGCCATCGAGATCCAGGAGCTTTCCGACTCCTGCGCCGAGCGGACGAGCTCGACGGTGAAACCGGCCGGAACGGTGATCGACGTCGGCGGGGTGGCCCAGCGCGGCGCGGCGAGAGCCGGCGAAGCGAGGAACGCAAGCCACGCGAGGAGGAGGAACCGGCTGGGCATGGTCGTGGTCCTCTGAAAGAGCGAAAAAAAGAGGCGGCGGGTCGTAGGCCGACCCGCCGCCTCCCGTGGTGACACGTGTCGGAAGCAGGTCAGGCCTTGAGGGTGTCGTCGTGGCGGCCGGTGGCCGGAGGGAGATCGCAGGCGTGGACGGCGTGGAGCGCCGCGATGGCGCCGGCCTTCTTCTCCGCGTCGTTATCCTCCCACTCGATGTTGATCGCCCCGGAGTAGCCGGCCCGGTTGAGCTCAACAATCATCTCCTCGACGTTGACGCTATCGCGTCGGCTGCCGGCGGTGACGAAGTTCCAGCCGTTGAGCTTGTTGCCCATCGGTCGGTGGCCACCCAAGCGCCCGGCGCGGGTCGGGCCGTCGATCACCTGCACCCCCTTGATGTGCGCCGTGTGGATCGCGTCGCCGTACTCGCGGATGAAGGCGATCGGGCAGACGCCCTGCCAGACCATGTGGCTGGGATCGATGTTGAAGCCGACGACGTCGGTGCCGTAGCCCGCCTTGGCCAGCGCCCGGAGATAGTCACCGGCTGACTCGATATCCCCCATTGCCCGCTCGCCCGGATGGCATTCGAGATCGAACGTCACCCCATACTTCCGGCAAGCGTCAAACACCGGAGCGAAACGCTCGACGAGGAGCTCCAAACTGACATCGAGGACATCCGGGATCGAGCAGCCGCCGATCGACTTCGGCCGCGGCGGAAACTCGAAGAAGTGGCTCCAGCAATGGGCCGGGGAGCCGACGAACCCGGGGACTGCGACGGTCCGATCTTGGAGCTTGCCGAGATAGTGGGCGAGGCGCACCGAACGGATCAGATCCTGGCAGGCCTTCTCCTGCATGAGCTTCCCCACCTCGTCGGGGACGAAGTAGGGATTGGTGCGCGGCGGCTCGTTGCCCGCCTTGCGCCACGTCACGTACGCCTCGACGGGTTCGCCGCCGATGAACTGGAGCGTCTTGGCGGAGGGCTCGTCACCCAGCACCTGCCCCTGGAGATGGGTGGCGATCGAGAAGATTTCCAATCCCCGCTGCTTCGCCTTCTCCACCCGGCTCTTCGCATAGGCCTCGGCGCCGCTTTCGGTGTCGCACTGGGGGAGATCGAGCTCCCACGAAGCCTCCTCCCAGCCGTCGAACCCGTTCTGGGCGAGGAAGTCGAGCCAGGTGTCCTCGGGGATATCGCCAAACTGGCCGCGGACGAGGCCGATCTGGTGGTAGGAGTGCTTGCCGGAGCGGTGTGTCTTGGTCTGGTGAAAGCCCATGTTGTCTCCCATGCTGGCGCCGGCTTCCCCGAAGCGGGGGCGGCGGTGAATAGTTCCCCTGGTCTGCCGGCCCACTCCCGACCGCGGGGCGGTGGTGTCCAGCCAGACGCTCCAATCGTCGGTGGTGGCCGCGTTCCTGTAAATCCCCGCCCCTTTCCCACGGCAGCCGGCCGGGGATACAACCACTGGAGGCTTGCTCCCCGGGGAGTCCGACGGGCCCCCTGGGAACCGTAGCCTTTTGCTTCCATACAAAAAGTCGGGCCTCATGGCTCCTTGGAAATGACCCCTCCGGTGGCGGCCCTGGAGGGGAGCGTTCGATCGACCCGTGGCGACCCATGGCACCCATGGCGAGGGAGTCGATGCAATGACGAGCGACGACACGGCCCCTGATGGGGACGGGGCAGCGGCTTCGGCCGGCTTCGCCTTTCTTTACGACAGCCTCGCCGGCCGGTTGCTCGGCGCCGCGCGGACGCTCGGCTGCAGCGGCACGGAGGCCGAGGACATCGTTCACGATCTGTTCGTGCGGCTGGTGCGTTCGGGGGCCTGTCTCGGCGACGTCGACGATCCCGAGGCCTATGCCTTCACGTCGCTGCGGCATGCGGTCGCCCGGCGCCGGCAGCGGAAAGCCCTCGAACGGACGGCGATCGAGCGGATCGGACGGGAACGCGAGGCCGATGGCCGGATGGTGAACGACGAGGCGGCCGGCGTGTCCGACGAGCCTGACGCCCGTCTTGCCCGGGCGCTGGCCGGCCTGCCGGAGGCCCAGCGGGAGGTGGTGGCCCTGAAGATCGATGGTGGGCTGACGTTCGCGCAGATCGCGAAGGTGACCAACGTCAGTCTGAATACGGCCGCCGGCCGGTATCGCTACGCCCTCGACAAGCTCCGCGCGGCCCTCGCGGTGGAGGTAATCCGATGAACCTTTTCGATCCTCACGACGGAGACGACGCAGACGACGCTGTCGGCCCCGGATCGCATCCCAGCGGCCGCTGGATCGAAGCGATCCTCCACGGTCGCGGTCTCCCGGTGCCGGATGACGGCTTCCGGAGCTCCGTCGTCGTGGCGATGGAGGAGGCGGCCCGGGAACGCCGCCTGATGCTCGCCGGGGAGGCCCGGTTTGCTCCCGCAGCGAATCCGTGGCAGCGGCTCCTCCCCGAAATGCTCGCCGGGATTGCTTTGGCGCTCGTCGTCAGCATCCTGCCATGGGGCAGCGGAAGCCGGGGTAGAGTCGCGCCGGAGGCGAAGGCCGCGGCGCCGGTCATGAGCGCGCCGTTGGCTCCCGACGAGCCTCCCGATGTCCACCAGGCACTCGCCCTCCTCGATGCCCGCCGCGATCTGTTTGCGGCAGTGGCGGGCACCGGCCGGCAGCGCGCCGAGTTTTAGGTTTCCGGCCGCGGCCCCCGCACTCGTGCGGTGCGCTGAGCCGCTCGCGTGCGCTGTGCTGAGCCGCTCGCGTGCGCTGTACTGAGCCGCTCGCGTGCGCTGGGTCAGACCGTGGCGAGCGCAGCGGCGAGCGTTTGGAGAAACGTGGCGACGTCGGCTGCGGTGTTGTAGCCGTGGAGCGCGACGCGGAGCCGGCCGGCGTGGTGCATGACGTGGATCTTTCGCTCGTGGAGGAAGCGGTGGAGGGCATCGGCCCGGGGGTGGCGGAAGGCGAGGATGCCCGCCAGCCGCGCCGGATCGGTCGGTGAGAGGAGATCGACGCCGAGGGCCCGGAGGCCGGAGAGGCACTCGGCGACCAAGGGCGTCGCCCGGCGATCGATCGCGGCAATACCGACGCCCGAGAGATACTCGATCGCCCCCTTGATCGCGTAGAGCGCTGGATAATTTGGCATCCCAACGGCGAAGCTCGCGGCGCCGGGGAGGCTCTCGGCCCGCTCGAAGCGGTCGGCCCCGAACGCGTCGTGAATGTTGAACCAGCCACCGGCCGGCACGGTCCACGTGTCGCGGCGCGTTGACGGCACGCCGACGATCCCGCCGCCATGGGGACCCAAGAGCCACTTGTGCGTGCTCGAGACGATCAGATCGGCGCCGGCGAGGGCACCCGAATCGCGATCAAGGGGGATCCGCCCTAGCCCCTGCGTGATATCGACGGCAAGGAGCGCTGGGGAATGGCGGTGGACGATCTCGGCGACTGCCGGTACGGCGGCGCGGAAGCCGTTGTAGAAGCTCACCAGCGGCAGGGAGACAAGTCGCGTCCGTGGCGAGAGGAGCGCGACGAGGTCGTCGTTCACGAGGCTCCCCTCGCGCGAGCGCCACACCGTCACCGTGGCCGGGCAGCCATCTTGAAGAAACGGCGTGACGCGCGCCGGGAAGTCGAGATCGGTGACGACGACCTCGTCCCCAGCGCGAAGCCCGAGGGCGAGGCTCGCGAGGTTGAACGCTTCGGAGGAGCAGGAGCAGATGGCGACGTCGTCGGCTTCGAGGCCGATCAGCTCGGCGGCGAGCCGGCGCGCTTCCGCATGGACGGCGGCATGTCGGAGCCTGCCGTCCATCCCGAGCTGCTTGTCGCGGAAGTACTGGACGAGCCCCTCACCGACAGCCGGCGGCGGGATTCCTTCGGCGGCGGTGTTGAGATAGACGATTCCCGCGAGGGCGGGAAAGTCGCGGGCCCGCGTGGCGGCATCGAGCATGGGGAACCTGTGGAGCGCGGCATCGCCGCGGGGCAGTGGGTAGGATTGAATGATTGGAAGAGAATACCGCGGAGGCTTGCTACCATGCGCGCTCGACTGATTCTCAATGGCAAGAAGGCGGGGCTGCAGCCGGTCCGCGACGCGGTTCACGCGCTCCGCCGCGCGGGGCACCCGATCGAGGTTCGCGTCACCTGGGAGAAAGGGGATGTCGAACGGCTCGTCGCCGAGGCGGCCGCCGACGGCGTGGAGCGGATCATCGCCGGGGGCGGGGATGGGAGCGTCAATGAGATGGCCAATGGATTGATGCAGCTTGCGGCGATCGAGCCGGCGCGGCGGCCGGCGATGGCGATCCTTCCCCTCGGCACCGCCAACGATTTCGCCACCGCCTGCCTTGTCCCGACCGATCCGGTGGCGGCGCTCACGCTTGCCTGCGAGGGGGCACCTGTCCCTGTCGATCTGGCCCGCGCCAACGACCGCTACTTTGTGAATGTCGCCTCAGGGGGCTTTGGCGCCGCTGTCACCGCCGACACGCCGGTGGAACTCAAGGACTTCCTCGGCGGCGGGGCCTACACGCTGATGGGGATTCTCAAGGCGGTCAACTTTCGCCCCTATGCCTGCACGCTCCGCACGCCCGACGGCGAGAGCAACGCCGGGATGATCGTCGGCGCCGTCTGCAATGGCCGCCTCGCCGGCGGCGGCCATCCCCTCGCCCCCGAGGCGAGAATCAACGACGGCCTCCTCGATGTCGTCTCGTTCGCGCCGTTTACGCTCCCCGATGTCCCCGAGGTGGCTGCCGAACTGGCGGCCGCGGTCTCCGCCGGCGCTCCCTGGCGCGGGGGGCGATGGGTCCTCCGCCAACGGGTGCCGTGGGTCGAGACGGAGAGCGCCGGGGAGCTTCCGGTGAACCTCGACGGCGAGCCGATGAAGGCCCACCGCTTCCGCTTCGAAGCCGTCCCGGGAGCCGTTGCCATGATCCTCCCCACAGACTGTCCTTGCCTGTGACGCCGGGGGGCGATTGAGAAAGCCCTCCACGCCCCTTCCGGCCGCCTGCCCGGGCCGCGCAACCCTTGACCGGTCGCGGTAGGATGGCTGCCGAGGGGTCGACGATGCGGATGGCTGCCGGAAGACAAGCGGCTCGGCGAAACCCCAGCGGGAGGAGCAAAGGATGGCGACCGTCGAGCCATCGACGGCAATGGAGAGCGCCGGGTGCGCTCCTGGTCCCGTGCGCCCCCCCGACTCGCCGACACGGATCGTGCCTTCAGGTCTGCAGCTGGAGGGAATCCTCAGCGCAGACGACAGCGGTGGAGCCCCGGTCCTCGACGAACGCTTCCACGCCCAACTCACCGTCGGGCCGATCGACCACACCGTCCACCTCCGGCCGCTTTCCGTCGCCGAGCGCCGGACGGGGATGCACGCCGGCGACGCGCCAGCCGACGTCGATGCCGGAATGGTGGCGGCGATCGGCGTGGCGGGGGCCGGCGGGCGTTATCGGCTCGTCCGCGAGGTCGGCCGCGGCGGGATGGGGGTGGTGTACGAGGCGCTCGATCTGCAACTCGAGCGCTCCGTGGCGATCAAGTCGCTGAAAGTCAGGGGGGATCGGCCGTCGCAGCTGAAACGATTCCTGCGCGAGGCGCGGATCGCCAGCCGTCTCAACCATCCCGGCATCATGGCGATCCATGAGTTCGGCCAGACCGACGACGGCCGGGCGTTCATGGTGATGCGGCTGCTGCGCGGCCAGACGCTGCGGCAGATCCTCGATGCCCGCGCCGGGGAGGCCGACGATCTCCCGCGACTCCTCGCCGCCTTTCTCCAGGCCTGCCAGGCGGTGGCCTATGCCCATGCCGCCGGCGTCATCCACCGCGATCTCAAGCCTGCCAACATCATGGTCGGCGACTACAGCCTCGTGACCGTGATGGATTGGGGGCTCGCGAAGGTCCTCGACGATCCCCAGCCGGAGGTGGTGTTCACCGACGAGAGCCTGGGGGAGACGCCCGAGGAGATCCACACGGCCTGCGGGACAGTGTTTGGCACCCCCGGTTATCTTGCGCCAGAACAGGCGCGGGGTGAGATCGATCGCGTCGATCGGCGGACCGACGTCTTCGGCCTGGGATGCATCCTCTGCGAGATTCTCACCGGAGAGCCCGCCTACCGGGGTACGACGCCGGTGGAAGTGTGGCGGCAGGCGGAGGAGGGGGACACCGCTGCAGCGCTTGCGCGCCTCGAAACCTGCGACGGCCCTGAGGTGCTTTCGACCCTCGCCCGACGCTGCCTGGCGATCGCCCCTGAGCAGCGCCCCGCCGATGCCGGCGAGATCGTCGAGGTCCTCGTCACGCATCTGGAGTCGGGGCAGCGCCGGGCCGAGCAGCAGCTCGTCAGGTTCTTCGATCTCTCGATCGATCTGTTCTGCATCGCCAGCCTGTCGGGGACGTTTCTCCGTGTCAATGACAACGCCGTCCGCCTCCTCGGCCACCCCGAGAGCGTGCTCCTGTCGAGGAAGTTCCTCGATTTCGTCCATCCCGACGACCAGGCAACGACGCTTGCCGAAGTCGAGAAGCTCGGCCGCGGCGAAACGACGCACCGCTTCTGCAACCGGTATCGCTGCGTCGACGGCCGCTTCGTGACGCTCGAATGGAACGCCCGTGCCATGCCTGAAGAGGGAGCGATCTACGCTGTGGCCCGGGATGTGACGGCGCTTCAGCCCGATCCGGACATCGATCGGCTTCGTGACGAGCGTGACGGCCTACTGGCCCGCATCGCCGCCCTCGAGCGGATGCTGCCGACAGAGCCGCTGGCGTGAGCGTGTGGGGCCAGTCGCAAATGCTTCCCGCCGACTGCCCCTGCTCCGGCGCGGCCGACAATCTGGCACTGGGGTAGACTCCGAGAGGCGGTGACGGGGCAGCTTCTCCGTCGGAAAGGTTCGAGAGCCTGGGGAATCCGCGATGGACGGCCGGACGACCGACGACGAGGGGAAACGCGAGACCCGCTCGACTGGCTTCGGTCAACCCGTGGCCGGTGTTCCGAACGCCGATGGCCGGCCCCCGTACGACTCCCCAACCGTCGCCGGGAGCAGTGTGTCGGACGGAGCCATTCCCTCCGTCGTCTTCGCCAGCGGCATCGAGTTCGAGCCCAGAGCCGGCATTGAGTCGTCGGCCGTGCTTCCAACGCCGGTCGACCATACTCTCGAGCTCCATCCCTGGTCCGACAGCGGCGCTTCCGGAAGCGCGGCCGGCACCGACGCGCCCGGGCCGGGAGACGACGCGCTGGCTGGCGTCGGCTCGGCCGTGACCGGCAGCCGCTACCGGGTTGTGCGGGAGATCGGCCGCGGTGGCATGGGGATCGTCTACGAGGCGTGGGACGTGTTCCTCGAGCGCCCCGTGGCGATCAAGTCGCTCCAGGTTTACGGCGACCGGCCGGCCCAGCTGCAACGCTTTCTCCGCGAAGCGAAGATCGCCAGCCGATTGAACCATCCCGGCATCATGGCGGTCCACGAGTTCGGGATTACCGACGATGGCCGTGCCTACATGGTGATGAGGCTCCTGCGCGGCCAGACGCTGCGGCAGATCCTCGACGCCAGAAGCGACCCCGCCGACGATCAGCCCCGGCTCCTGGCCGCCTTCCTCCAAGCCTGCCAAGCCGTCGCCGCGGCGCACGATGCGGGGGTCATCCACCGCGACCTCAAGCCCTCCAACGTCATGGTCGGCGAGTACAGTCTCGTGACGGTCATGGACTGGGGGCTGGCGAAGGTGCTCGCCGCGTGGGAAGACCCCGATCATGGAGTCCACCACGAGTCTCCCGGCGACGGGCCGCACACCGCCTGCGGGGCCCTGTTTGGCACGCCCGGGTATCTGGCGCCGGAGCAGGCCCGGGGGGAGACCGAGGCGATCGACCGCCGCTCCGACGTCTTCGGCCTGGGGTGCATGCTCTGTGAGATCCTCACCGGATCCCCGCCGTTTCGCGGCGACGGCCCCGCCGACGCCTGGCGCCGGGCCGCCACGGGGGACACCGCTGAAGCGCTGGAGCGGCTCAAAACCTCCGGCGGCCCTGAGCCTGTGGTGCGGCTCGCCCGCCGCTGCCTCGCCGCCGATCGCGCCGCGCGGCCTGCCGATGCGGGGGCCGTTGTTGACGAGCTCGTGGCTTACTTCGAAAGCGGACAGCGCCGGGCGGAGCAGCAACTCGTGCGGTTCTTCGATCTCTCGGTCGACCTGTTTTGCGTTGCCGGTCTCGACGGGTTCTTCCGCCGCGTCAACGACAACTTCCACCGCCTGCTGGGGTACACCGAGCCCGAGCTGCTCTCGAAGCGTTTCGTCGACTTCGTCCATCCCGAGGATCGTGAGGCGACCCTGACCGAGGTCAGCCGGTTGTCGCGCGGCGAGACAACGCTCCGCTTCCGCAACCGTTACCTCTGCGCCAACGGCCTGGCCGTCTGGCTCGAATGGAACGCCCGCGCCGTGCCCGACGAGGGGGTGATCTACGCGGTAGCGCGGGACGTGACCGAGCGGGTGCGCTTGGAAAACGATCTCGAGAAGTCGCGGCGCGACGTGGAGGACTTCATGGAAAATGCGAACGTCCCCCTCCACCGCGTCGACGCCGACGGGATCATCATGTGGGCCAACCGGGCGGAGCTCGAGTTCCTCGGCTACGCGCCCGAGGAGTACGTCGGCCAGCCGATCGCGAGGTTCCATGCCGACGCAGACGTCATCGCCAACATCCTCTCCCGGCTCGGCGCGGGGGAAAGCCTGGCCGGGCACGGAGCGCGCCTGGTGGCCCGCGACGGGTCGATCCGCCGCGTCGCCATCCATTCGAGTGTCTACGCAGAGGAGGGAGTCTTCCGCCACACCCGCTGCCTGTCGTTCGCCGTCGGCGCGACGAGCGTCGACGAGCGCCTCGCCCGGGCCGAGGCGGAACGGGACTCTCTGCAGCGCCGCTTGGCCGACCTCGAGCACGATGCACGGGGCCAGACGCCGGCAGCGACGACGCCCGAGAGGGTGTCATGAGCGGGGGGCGAGTTGCGCCGCCGATGCTCATCGCCGTGGGGGGGATCTGCACGACGACGCTCTACCGGGTGCCCGCGGTGCCGGCCGTACCGGGGAAGGTGCTCGCCACCGACGCCACCGAGGTGGTCGACGGGATGGCCGTGTCGGCGGCGTGTGCGTTTGTCCGCCTTGGGGGGCAGGGAGCGGTGTGGGGGCGCGTCGGGGATGATTCGCGCGGCGCAGGGATGCGCCGCGAACTGGCCGCGGCAGGCCTCGATGTCTCGGCCGTGCGGAGCGTGCCGGGGGGAAGATCGTCGATCGCCGTCAGCATTATCGATGCCCGGGGGGACCGGCTCGTCGTTCCCTACCATGACGCCAGCCTCGATGCCGCGGCCGACTGGCTCCCGCTGGAGCGGATCGCGAGCGCTGATTTTGTTCATGTCGACACGCGCTGGCCCGAGGGGGCCGCGGCGGCGCTCGTGGCGGCCCGGGCGGCCGGTGTGCCGGGGATGCTCGATGCCGACATCGCCCCCACCGACATCCTCGCCCGGCTCGTGCCCCTCTCGTCGCATGCGGTCTTCTCCGACGCCGGGCTCTTTCTCCACACCGGCATGAACGATCTGGAAGCAGCGCTGCGGCATGTTGCGGCCGGGCATCCCGGGCATGTCGGCGCCAGTTGCGGGCTCGACGGCTATGCGTGGATTGAAGCCGGGGAGCTGTGGCGCGTGCCGGCGCCGCGCGTCGAGGTCGTCGACACGCTTGCCGCCGGGGATGTCTTTCATGGGGCACTGGCGCTGCGGCTGGCCGAAGGGGCGACGATCGAGGCCGCCGCCCGGTTTGCCGTCGTCGCCGCGTCGCTCAAGTGCACGCGCTTCGGCGGCCGGCTCGGCTGCCCATCGCGTGACGAGGTCGAGCGCGCCAGGGGCTGATGCGCCGCCGTGGTTGACAGCGCTTTCACGCCAGCGCTAGACTCCCTGCACGCGGCCCGTCGACTGTCGACAGGAGGGCTTTTCGGGGGTGACAGGGCTGGCAGGGGGGCTTTCATGAAGGTTGTGATCACCGACCGGTCGTTTGACGACATCGATCTCGAACGGGCGATTCTCGAGCGGGCCGGATGCACGGTCGTTGATCCACGCTCCAAGGATCCGGCCGTTCTCGCTCTCGCCGTGGCCGATGCCGATGCGGTGATCACGCAGTTTGCCCCGATCAATGCCGACGTCATTGCCGCCATGGGGCGGGCGAAGGCGATCGTCCGCTACGGGATCGGCTACGACAACGTCGACTGCGAGGCGGCCCGAGCCCGCGGTATCCCCGTCTGCAATATCCCCGACTACTGCATCGACGAGGTCGCTGATCACACTCTCGCTTTCATCCTCGCCCTGACGCGGCAGGTTGTTCCGCATGCGACGAAGGTGGGTGGCGGCGGCTGGGGACTGGCCACCGGCGTCGAGGGCTTCCGCACGCTCGCCTCGATGACCAGTGGCGTCGTCGGCGCCGGGCGCATCGGCCGCGGCGTGATCCGCCGGCTCGTCGCCTTCGGCGGCCGGGTGCTCGTCAGCGATCCGGCGGTGGCCGAAAGCGCGATTCGTGATCTCGGGGCGGAGCCGGTAGCGCTCGATCGGCTCCTGGCGGAGGGCGATTTGATCACGCTTCACTGTCCTTCGCTGCCGCAAACCCGCGGCATCGTTGGCACGGCGAATCTGGCGAGGATGAAGCCGGGTGTGTTGATCGTCAATCTCTCCCGCGGCGATCTCGTCGATCCGGCCGCGCTGGTTGCCGCGCTGGATTCCGGTCACGTCGCCGGCGCCGCGCTCGATGTCTTCGCGCCAGAGCCGATTCCAGCTGGCCACGCGATCCTCGGTCGCGCGAACGTCATTCTCGCCCCGCATATTGCGAGTGTCAGCCCGGCGGCGGTGCAGCGGCTCCGCTCGGGCGCTGCGGAGCTGGCCGTGATGGCGATCCGCGGCGAGCCGCTGCCGAGCGTCGTCAATGGCGTGGGTGCCGGGGCACAGGGCTGACGGCGTGCGATCTCCGCAGGATTCCCACGCGGGAGGAAGGTCTATGTCGAGCGATCATCCCGCCCCGAGCCCGATCCCTGTCGCGATCCTGTCGGCCTGGGTTGAGCAGGCCTTTCTGCGCGCTGGGCTCTCGGCGACCGACGCCAGCCATGCCGCAGAACCACTGGTCCTTTCCGACGCGATGGGCGTCTTCACCCACGGCACGAAGCTCCTCCCCGGCTATCTGAAAAAGCTCGTGGCGCGGGGCTCCAAGCCTGATGCCCGACCGCGGGTCGTCCGGCAGGGGCCTGGCTTTGCCGTCCTCGATGGCGACGCCTCCCTCGGCCAGATCGGCTGCCGCCATGCGGTCGATGTGGCGATCGAGAAGGCGAGGAACGTCGGCGTGGCCTATGTCGGCCTGCGGAACACCGGCCACATCGGCGCCGCCGGCGTCCAGGCCGTTCGCGCTGCGCGGGAGGGCTTCTTCGCGCTGGTTGTCGGTAACGACCGGCCGAGTGTCGCCGCCGCCGGATCGCGGGGAGCGGTGCTGGGAAGCAATCCGCTTGCCTGGGCTGCGCCGGTGTCGGGGGGGGATCCGATCTTCCTCGACATCGCCACCGCCGCCGTGGCGGGGGGGAAGGTCTACGCCGCCGTGGCCCGCGGCGAGCCGATTCCAGCGACCTGGCTGATCGACGAGCGCGGCCTGCCCACCACCGATGGATCCTTGTATCCGCAGCACGCGAGCCTGGCACCCATGGCAGGCCACAAGGGCTACGGGATCGGCGTCCTTGCCGAATGGCTCTCCGGGATTCTTGCCGGCGGCGCCGTGACGACGCAGGTGGGGAGCTGGCTTTTCGATCCCCCTGGCGATCCGACGCTCCACAACGCCGGATTCATCCTTTTCGACATCAGTGCGATCGCCGATCCCGACGCCTATGCCGCGTCGCTGGCCCGCTTCGCGGCAGAAGTCCGGGGGGCGGCGCCTGCCGAGGGGAGCGATCGGGTCCGTCTCCCCGGCGACCTCGAGTGGGAGCAGTATCGCCACAGCCTCGCCGCCGGCATCGCGCTTCCCGCTGATGTGCGGGCGAAGCTTGCGGAGGCGGGCGCGATCGTCGATCTTAGATTGCCGTGGTGAAGGGTCGCCGGGGTGGTGGAGTGTAAGGGAATCCGGGGGGGATGTTGCATGGTCCGTTTGCTTCGATCGTGGTGGCTGCCGCTGCTGGCAATCTCCGGGCTGCTCGGTGGCATGGGATTGCGCGCCGCTGAGGAGGACGATCGGGCGCCGCCGCCGCTGGTGCTTGGGAGCTCGGTGGCCGTGCCACGCGACCACGTCCGCGACCTGACGCTCACCATCGCCCCCGAGCTCCCCTGTGTTTGGCCGGCGGGGATGACGCCGATGGCGGTGATCCCCACCGCGACATTCGGCCGCAGCGGCCGCCACCGCGACATGCTCGTCATCGATGAGCACACCGGCACGCAGTGGGATGCCCCCGCGCACTTCGTTCCGCCCCCTGACTCTGGCCTCCCCGGCGCCGGGCCGATGGGGCTGGTGACCGGCGAGAAGGTGCCCGCCTGGCAGTTCTGCGGCGAGGCCTGTGTGATCGACGTCCGCCAGGGGCGCGACAGTGCCGAGAAGGGATCGAGCGTCTTGGTCGGCCCGGAAGTGGTGCGCCAGTGGGAGATGACGCACAGGCGTCTCGGCCCGGGAGACGTCGTTCTCTTTCGGAGCGACTATACCGACGACTTCTACAAGCCGTTTCCGGAAGGGGAGCGGTTCGTGGCGGCGGCGCTGAAGAAGGAAGCGCCGGGCTGGCCCGCGCCGACGGCCGTCACCATGGACTATCTCGCCGACCGGGGCGTGATGACGCTCGGTCTCGATGGCGCGAGCATGGGGCCACTGCCGAACCTCGCCGTGGCGACCCACCAGGCCGGCGGCAAGCGCGGGATGGTGTGGGTGGAGTGCGCCACCAATCTCGGGAGCCTGCCGACGACCGGGGCATTCTTTGCCCTCCTTCCCGCCAAGCATGCCGGGGGCTCAGGGGGCGAGTGCCGCTGTGTGGCGATCACCGAGCCGACGCTCGCTGCCGAGTTGATCGCCCGGGCGCGGGCCCGGCGGGTGGTCGATCTCTCCGTGACGCTCGACGAGGATCTCCCGGTGGTTTGGCCGGGGCGCGGGCCAGGCGAGGAAGGGGGGCGGTACGTGAGCAAGGTGCTCAACAAGTTCGGCGCCGCCCGCGGCCCGTTCTTTGCCCTCACCCACCTCTTCGACAGCATGGCCGGCACGCATCTCGTTCTTCCGTCGTTTTCCCTGCCTGCCAACCGGGCCGAGCTCGAAGCGGCCGAGCCGGCGATCCGGGCACGGATCGCAGCACACGAGGCCCGCTATGGGGCGCTTCCGGCGGCGACGGTGCGGACGGAGTCGGCGGAGCTCTCGCAGCTGATGGGGCCGGCGCATGTCGTTGATGTCCGCGGAATGCGTGGTGCGGGGGGCTTCGACGCCGACAAGCCAGCCGGTCCGGTGATCAACCGGGCGTTTCTCGAGGAGCACGAGGCGACGCGGCCGTTTCTCCCCGGTGAGGTGGTGGTCTTTTGGTCGGGCTATTCCGACGACCACTTCCGACCGCTCCCGGCCGGTCCGGAGAAAGATGGGATGTTCGTGGCGCCGCTGGCTGGTGAGGCGGAAGGCTGGCCGCAGCCGACGCCGGAGGCGATTGGCTGGCTCGCGACGCGCGGGATCCGCTGCCTCGGCACCGATGGGCCGACGCTCGGTGGCGTCGATGCTGCACAGTCGCAGTCGATCGACTGGGCGGCGGCCACCGCGGAGATGGCCGTCATCGAATATTTGACGAACGTCGCGGCGATCGCCGACCACGACGCCTTTTTCATGTTCGCGCCGGTGAAGATCGCCGGCACGCGTGGCGGCTACGGCCGGGCGATCGCCCTGATTGGTGACTGAGTCCCGGTGACTGATTCCCGGCGACTGATCCTCCCGCCACATCTTGCCCCCAGCCCCCCTGACTCACCCCTGACTCACCCCTGAAGCCCGCCCACCTCCGGAGAAGCCCCGATGCGGATCGTCCGCTTTGCGACCAAAGGCCACGAGCACCTCGGCAATGAGCATGGCGACGGCCGTGTCACGCTTCTCGAGGGGGATCTGTTCGGCGAACTCGTCGACACCGGCGAAGCGGTGCGGGTGGAAAAGCGGCTGGCCCCCCTCGAGCCGCGCGACATCCTCTGCATCGGTCTCAATTACCGCCGCCATGCCGAGGAAGGGAAACAGGCGATTCCTAGCCATCCGGTGCTGTTCATGAAGAACTCGGGCACGGTCCAGAACCCTGGCGACCCGATCGTTCTCCCGCGCCGGCTCGACAGCCGCGAGGTCGATTACGAATGCGAACTGGCCGTCGTCATCGGCAAGACCTGCCACAACGTCAAGCGTGAACAAGCCCTCGAGCATGTCCTCGGCTACACCTGCGCCAACGACGTCAGTGCCCGCGACTGGCAGCGGCAGGGAGGGGGAGGGCAGTGGTGCCGTGGCAAGACGTTCGCCACCTTCTGCCCGCTCGGGCCGGTCCTCGTGACGCGCGACGAGATCGCCAATCCCAACGCCCTCAAGATCCGCACCGTCCTCAACGGCCGTGTCATGCAGGACTGGAGCACCGAAGACATGATCTTCGACGTGCCGACGCTGATTGAGTTTCTCTCTGCCTCCTCGGTCCTCCGTCCAGGGACGGTGATCCTCACCGGCACGCCCCACGGCGTTGGCTTCGCCCACACGCCGCCGGTGTTTCTGCGGGGCGGCGATTCGGTGTCGATCGAGATCGAGGGGATCGGCACGCTTACCAATCCCGTCGTCGAGGAGCAGGCGGAGCGGCTCACGGGCGTGTGAGGAAAAAAGAGAAAAGGTGAGGGAAAAGGTGGCAGCCACCCTTGGCCTTCCTTTGCCTTCAATAGGACGAAGTGCGGCGAACAAGAAGCGGGAAAACGGCGGCTGCCACCTTTTCCCCCAGTGGATCCAGCGGAGGAGGCGGAATGGATGCGACGGGCGACAAGACGGCTATCGGGAATCGCACCCTCGCGAAAATCGCCTGGCGGCTCGTGCCGTTCCTCGCGCTGCTGTATGTCTTCAACATCATCGACCGCTCGAACGTCGGCTTCGCGCGGCTGAAGATGACGGAAGACCTGTCGATTTCCAATGCCGTCATCGATTACGGCTACGGCCTCTTCTACGTCGGCTATCTCCTCTTCGAGGTGCCGAGCAATCTGTTGCTGCGACGCTTCGGGGCCCGGGCCTGGATTGCCCGGATCATGGTGACCTGGGGGTTTGTGTCGATGCTCACGGCCTTCGTCACCGGCCCGTGGAGCTACTACGGCGCTCGGATCCTCCTCGGTGTCGCGGAGGCAGGCTTCTTCCCCGGGATCATCTACTATCTGACGGCTTGGTTCCCAGCGGCCCAGCGCGCCCGCGTCGTGGCTGGCTTCATGCTCGCGATCCCGCTCTCGGGAATCCTCGGTAATCCCGTTTCCGGGGCGATCATGGATGGCTTCCAGGGGACCGGGGGTCTTGCCGGTTGGCAGTGGCTCTTCGTTCTCGAGGGGATTCCGGCGATCCTGCTCGGGTTTTCCGTCCTCTGGTACCTCCCCGACGGTCCGCGCGATGCCCGCTGGCTTGCCGCCGACGAGCGCGACTGGCTCGAAGGGGAGATCGCCGCCGAGGCGGGCGTGCGGACGAGCGTCGGCGGCCATGAGAAGCTCGGGGCGCTTGCCGACCCGCGGATCTGGCTGCTGATCGCACTCTACTTCAGTGTTGCCGTCGGCACGAATGTCACCGGCTCCTATCTCCCCAAGCTGATCAAGGATTCCTTCGAGCCACTCCTCGCCGGAAGCGATGGCACCTACTGGAAGGTGGGCCTGCTCTCGACGCTGCCGAGCATTCTCTCGGTGATCGCGATGGTGATCGTCAGTCGGATCTCCGATTCGACGCGGTCGCGGGCCACGCTCATTGCCGGGTCACTGACGGCCGCGGCCGTCGGCTGGTACTTCGCCTGGCAGGGGGGGGATCCGTGGACGAAGCTGGCGGGGTTGTGCGTGGCCCAAGCGGGAATGATGGCGGTGCTGCCGGTGTTCTGGGCGCTGCCGCCGCTGTTCCTCGGCGGCGTGGCGGCGGCGGCAGGGATCGCCCTGATCAACTCCGTGGCCAACATCGGCGGTATCATCGCCCCGCCGATGGTTGGCCGTTTCGGCATCGGGCCGCTGGTGGCGGTCATGCTGTGGGGCGTCGTCATGGCGCTGATCGCGTGGCGCGTGCTCGAGTGGCCGGCGCTGCGGGCAAGGAAGAACTTGGAGCACAACTCTCGTGGCTGACGGCCTGTTTGATCTCGAAGGCAAAGTGGCGGTGGTGTCGGGCGCGGCCAGTGGCATGGGGCGGGCCAGTGCGATGGCGCTGGCTGCCCATGGTGCGACCGTGGTGATGCTCGATCGCGACGCCGCCGGCATGCTGCGGACTGGCGAGGCGATCGCCGCCGGCGGGGGCACGGCCTTCGCCCGCGAGCATGATGTTTCGAGCCCCAAAGCCGCCGAGGAGCTGTTTACGTGGCTCGATGGCGAGCTCGGCCGGATCGACTTTCTCGCCAACATCGCCGGCGAGGGGATCCTCGCCGACCCCCGCGAGCTTTCGGTGGAGCAGCTGCGGCAAGTGCTTGAGAACCTCGTCGTGGGGCGGTTCGCCCTCTGCCAGCACGCCGGGCGACGGATGCTCGCCGCCGGAAGCGGCTCGATTGTGAATACAGGGTCGCTGGCGAGCATGACGGCCCTCGGCCGCGGCCACATCGCCTACAGCATGGCGATGGGGGCGGTGGTGCAGATGACGCGCGAGCTGTCCACCGAATGGGCCGGAGGCGGGGTGCGCGTGAATGCGATCCTCCCGGCGCAGGTCCGCAATCCTTCGCTGGAGAAGCGGATCGCCGCCGATCCGGCGATCGAGCAGAAATGGCTCTCCGGGATCCCCGCCGGCCGACTCGGCCGCCCCGACGACATTCAGGGGTTGATCGTGTTTCTCGCCTCGGACTCCAGCGCCTGGATCACCGGGGCCCTGATCCCGATGGATGGTGGCAACATGGCGATGAACGCCGGCGGCAGCCGCGGTTTTTCATCGCCGACGTCGTGATTTCGTGGCTCGTCCGTTCACCGCTCGCCCTTGTCCGCCTCCTCTTGTCTGGCCACCCTGATGACGACCTCTGCCGCAGCCTCTGATATCGACATCCTCCTCGACCGCTACCGGGCGATGCTCGTCATCCGTCTCACCGAAGAGGAGCTCGCCCGCAGCCACACGCGCGGGCTCGTCCATGGCGCCTGCCACACGTATGTCGGCCAGGAGGCGGTGGCCGTCGGCGTCTGTGGGCATCTGCGCCCCAGCGACACGATCTTCAGCACCCACCGTGGCCATGGCCATGCCCTTGCCAAGGGCATGCCCCCTGCCGACCTCTGCGCCGAGCTGTTTGGCCGTGCGGCTGGCTGCTCGCGTGGCCGCGGTGGCTCGATGCACCTGTTTGCCCCCGAGATCGGGATGATGGGCACCAGCGGCATCGTCGGCCCCTGCATTCTCCAGGCCTGCGGTGCTGGGTATGCCGCCAAGCTGCGCCGCGACGGCGCCGTAGCGGTCGCCTTCTTCGGCGATGGCGCCGTCAATAATGCCGCCTTCCACGAGGGGCTCAACATGGCAGCGATCTGGAAGCTGCCGGTGCTGTTCGTCTGCGAAAACAACGGCTTTGCGACGGAAGTTCCCTTCAGCTACTCCAGCGGCATTCCGCAGGTCGGCCGCCGCGCCGCCTCCTACGGCCTCGCCGGCGTGGAGCTGGATGGCAACGATCTCGTCGCCGTCCATGCGGCCGCCGATGAGGCGGTGGAGCGAGCGCGAGCGGGCGACGGCGCCACGCTCCTCGAGTGCCGCACCTACCGCACCCGGGCCCATTCCGAGGGGATGGGCGACTTCACCTACCGCACCCGCGAGGACGTCGACGCCTGGAAGCAAAAGTGCCCGATCGCCAGACTGCGGGGCGTTCTTGCGCAGCTCGGCGTCCCCGCGGGGGATCTGGCGGCGATCGAGACCGATGTGCAGCGTGTTGTGACCGAAGCGCGGGCCGCGGCCGAGGCAAGCCCTGCGCCTGCGCCGTCCACGGCGCTGGAGGATGTCTATGCGGTCACCGAGCCCTCGGGGCCAGTGCCGCCGCAGGCGTTTGGCGTCAACACCGAGGGCTCGCCGCGGACCTGGGCGCAAGGGACGCTGCAGGCGCTCGACGAGGCGATGGCGGCCGATCCGTTGATTTTCGTGATGGGGGAGGGGATCGGCGTCCGCGGCGGCAACTTCGCCACGACCACCGGCCTGTTTGCCAAATATGGCCCGCAGCGCCTCTGCGACACGCCGATCTGCGAGCGCGGCTTCGTGGGCCTTGCCTGCGGCGCGGCGATGGCTGGCGCCCGCCCAGTCATTGACTTCATGTTTGCCGACTTCGTCCTCGACGCCTTCGGCGAGATCGTCAACCAGATCGCGAAGATGCGCTACATGTCGAGCGGCCGACTGAAGATGCCAGTGATTCTGCGGGGCTGCATCGGCATCGGCCACTGTGCCGCGACCCATCATTCCGGCAGCTACTACGGGATGGTTGCCCAGGTACCGGGGCTGCGGGTCGTCGTTCCCTCCAATGCCGCCGATGCCAAGGGGCTGTTTACGCACGCTCTCCACGGCAGCGATCCGGTCCTGTTTCTCGAACACCGCGAGCTGATGGGGTATAAGACCCCGGTGCCAGAGGGGCATTACGACATCCCCTTCGGCGTCGCCAACGTCGTCCGCCGCGGCCGGCATCTGACGGTGGTGGCGCTGGCCCGGATGGTGCAGCTGGTGGCAAGTGTTTGCGATCAGCTCGCGGCTGAGGGGATCGACGTCGAGCTGATCGATCCGCGGACGGTCTCGCCGCTCGACATGGCAACGATCCTCGCCTCGGTGGAGCGCACCGGCCGGCTGCTGGTCGTCGATGAGCCGCCGGCGTCGTGCGGCTTTTCCGCCGAGGTCGCCGCCCGCGTTGCCGATGAGGGGTTTGATTTCCTCGATGCCCCTGTTCGCCGGCTGACCGGAGCCTTCGTGCCGACCCCCTATGCCCCGTCGCTCGAGGCGGTCGTCGTGCCGAATGCCGACGATTGCCTCGCCGCGATCCGGGCGATCGTCGCCGAGTAGGAAGCGCAGGAAAGAACCATGGCCCACGACATCCGCATTCCACGCCTCGGTTGGTCGATGGAGGAGGGGACGTTCGTACGCTGGTTGAAGGCGCCCGGCGACCGGGTGAAGCCGAGCGAGCCGCTCTTCGAGCTCGAAGGGGAGAAGTCGGTCGAGCCGGTGGAGTCTATCGACGGCGGTGTTCTCCATGTGCCGGCCGGAGCCCCAGGGGAAGGGGCGGTGGTGAAGGTCGGGACGCTCATCGGCTGGCTCCTGGCTGACGGAGAAGCAGCGCCTGCCTACGCGCCCGAGGCGACGCCGCTTCCCGCCGCGGCACCGGCCGCAGCGCCAAGCCATCCGGCTCCCGCTGCGGCCGCCGCAGCCCCGGCGTCGCTCGCGCCCCCGGCGCCCCGGCCGACTGGCCCGGTTGGCGGCCCGACGTCACCTGCGATCCGCCGCCTGGCGCGGGAATTGGGGGTCGATGTGGCGACGGTCGGCGGCTCCGGCCCCGCCGGGCGGATCATGGCCGACGACGTGTTTCAGGTGGCCGTGGCAAGCGTCGGAAGTGCGACGGGAAGTGCTCCCGGAGGCCGCAGGCCTTCCACGCCGCGGGCCCGGGCCACGGCTTCCCGCCTGGGTGTCGACTGGGCCCTGCTCCGCGGCAGCGGCCGCGGTGGGCGGGTGCGCGAGGCCGATATTCTCGGCGCGGCGGCCCGGCCTGCAGCAGCAGCGGCCTCTTCGAAACCGCCCTCGCGGCTGGCCGGCCTGCCGAAGCGGCGGCGGACGATCGCCGAGCGGATGCTCGCGAGCCAAGCAGACAACGCCCCGGTCACGCTCCACACCCGGGCTGACGTCACGGTGCTTGCGGCGCTTCGCAGTCGGCTCAAGTTTTCCGGCACGCTGCCGGTGCCTGCCTACACCGATCTCCTCGCCAAGATTGTCGCCGAGGTACTCCTGCGGCACCCGAGCCTGGCTGGCTGCTGGGATCTCTCCGGGGCGCTTGTCTACCCCGACGCAGACAGCCTCCACATCGGGATCGCCGTCGACACCGAGGGGGGGCTGCTCGTGCCGGTCGTTCGCGACGTTGGCAGGCGCTCGCTTGCGGAGGTCACGGCCGAGTCACGCGAGCTGATTGAAAAAGCTCGCACACAAAAACTCCCCGCCGCGGCGATGGAGGGGGGCGTGTTCACGATCACGAATCTCGGCGGCTTTGGGATTGATGAGTTCACGCCGGTCATCAATGGGCCGCAGACGGCGATCCTGGGCGTGGGGGCGATCCGCCGCGAGCCGGTCGTCGTCGCCGACTCAAGTGGCGCCGAATCGATCGCGATCCGCGACCTGATGACGCTCTCGCTCACCTTCGACCACTGCCGCATTGACGGCGGCCCGGCCGCCCGATTTCTCGACGATCTCCGCCGAGCGATCGAGTCGCCGGAGGGGCTCGGCTGAACGGGCGGACCAGAGACAAATTATCTCGCCTTCTGGTCCCTGGCACACAAGCCCCATTCCGCGCTGACACCGAGCCGATCTGCCCATGCGGTGATGTAGGTCCGATCGACACGATCCCCCTGCACTTTGAGGACGCCGGCGATGTCGCGGAGGTGTTTTTCCGAGCCGCCCTCTCGGTAGTAGACGAGCTTCTTGAGGATCACATCCTCCGGCGACGCAAACGAAACAAACGCATCGTCACCCGTAGCGATCCGTTCGCCGCGGCTCAAGCGGCTGCGATCAAAATCGCTGTCGGTGGCGATGATCACGTCGATCTTCAACCCTGACGCCGGATGAATAATGTTGAACTGCCACTTCTTCCGGACGGCGTCCGCCACCATGTGCCGTGGGCAGTAGTACTCGGGCGCCGGGAAACGGGCGCAGAAAGCATCGATCTTGTCGCCGAGCAGAGCGACCACCACGTCGATGTCGTTGGTGAACCTCGGTTCCCCGTAGGCGATTGTCGCCATCGATCCGGTCACGAGATAACGGATCTGCAGCAGCTCAAGGCTGGCGGCAAGATGAGCGAGCAGTTCGGCAGGCCCCTGTGGCTGTCCTTCCGGCGAGTCAGCAGGCGCCATGCGACAATCTCCCGGCCACGATCTGCTGGACCTCCGCCGCTGGCAGTTCGGGGAAGTCGCCCCGCACCTGGCGCGTGATCAGATCGCGAGCGAAGGCCCACATCCGAAAAGCGATCGCCAATCGCTCTGCTTCCGTCTTGCGCTGGAGCACCACGACCATCGCATCTTCGACGACTTCAATCCGCCGCAGGTCGTGGATCATGGGAGCGGCGATCCAATCGCTGGAGAAATGGCCAAAACCGAAACGGATGGCCCTGAGAAACGGATCGCTTCAATAGACCGGCTTCCAGGCGCACCCGTCAATTCTGCGGCGGTTCCTCCGGGAATGGCGATCTTCTTCAGCTCCCGCCAGCCCACCGTAGGGCTCCCTCGTCGCCGGAGCCGGTCGTGGTCGAATGAGTCGATGGGGCGCGTCTTCCGTCACTCCGCCGCGGCTGCGAAGCCGCGCTTCCGCATCAGGGCGCCGGTGCCCGGATCCTTGCCGCGGAAAGCCCGGTAGCCATCGGCCGGGTCGACGGTGTTGCCGACCGAGAAGACGTGACTTTTCAGCCGCTTGGCCACGGCCGGATCCCACGGTCCCCCCGCCTCGGTGAAGGCTTCCCAGGCGTCAGCGGTAAGGACGTCGCTCCATAGATAGCTGTAATAGGCGGCTGAATAGCCGTCGCCGGAGAAGACGTGGTTGAAGTGGGGGGTGCGGTGGCGCATGACGATCTCCCTCGGCATGCCGAGGGCGGCGAGCGTGTCGCGTTCGAAGGCGTCGGGGTCGGCCGTCGGCGTGGAGAGATGGAGCTTCATGTCGACTAAGGCGCTGGCGAGAAACTCGACCGTCTTGAAGCCGCGGTTGAACGTCTCCGCCTTCTTGATCTTCGCCACGAGCGCCGCGGGGATCGGCTTGCCCGTCTCCACATGGAGGGCGTACCCCGAAAGAATCTCGGGGGTGGGGAGCCAGTGCTCGAGGATCTGCGAGGGAAACTCGACGTAGTCGCGGGCTACGCTCGTGCCGGAGAGCGACGGATAGCTGACGTTTGAGCACAGCCCATGGAGGGCATGGCCAAACTCGTGAAAGAGCGTCGTCGCGTCTTCCCAGGAGATCGTCGTCGGCTCCCCCGGGGGGGCCTTTACAAAGTTGGAGTTGTTGGAGACGAGCGTTGTCGTTTCGCCCTCAAAGCGCTCCTGGTTGCGGTAGGCGTTCATCCACGCCCCCGAGCGCTTGCCACGCCGGGCGTAGGGATCGAAATACCACAGCCCGACATGCTTGCCCTGGCCATCCTTGACCTCCCACACCGTCACGTCGGGGTGGAAGACGGGCACGCTCCCTTCAGGCACCGGCGTGAAGTGGAGATCGAAGAGCATCGCGGCGGTGTGAAACATCCCTTCGCGGAGCTTATCGACCTGGAGGTAGGGGACGATCTCCGATTCATCGAGATCGTAGAGCTTCTTCCGGACCTTTTCGGCGTAGTAGCGGTAGTCCCAGGGCTCAATCGTGATCGTCGCCCCTTCGGCGGCGGCTATTTGTCCCATGTCGGCCACTTCCTGCTTCACTTCAGCCACGGCCGGCCCCCACACCTCCTCCATCAGCGCCATCGCGCGCTCGGGCGTTTTGGCCATGGAGTTTTCCAGCCGCCAGTGGGCATGCGTGGCGTGGCCCAGGAGGCGAGCGCGGCGGGCCCGCAGTTCGAGGATCTGGCGAATCGTGGTGTTGTTGTCGGTGGCGCCGCCGCCATCGCCGCGACTGACGAACATCTCGAACACCTGCTGCCGCAGGGCCCGGTCATCGGCATACGTCAGGAACGGCTCGACGCTCGAGCGGGTGTTTTGGATCACCCACTTCCCCTTCTGGCCACGGGCCTCGGCGGCCGCGGCGGCGGCAGTCTTCTGTGACTCTGGCAGCCCGGCGAGGCCGGCGGCGTCGTCGATGATCACGAGAGCGTCGTTCTCGTCCTTGAGGACATTCTGGGAAAACTTGGTGGAGAGCGTGGCGAGCTGTTGATTGATCGCCGCCATCTCCTTCTTCGCTTCCGTATCGAGGGCCGCGCCGCCGCGGACGAAGTCGGTGTGGAGGAGCCAGGCGAGGCGCTGCTGCTCTGGGGAAAGCCCCGCGGTCTTCCGCGTTTCGTAAACCACCCTGATGCGGTCGAAGAGCTTTTGATTTTGAAAGATTCGATCGGCGAGTTCGGCAAGCTTCGGCGCCATCTCGCGCTCGACTTTCTGAACGGCATCGTCGGCGAGATTGCTCCCCCAGATGCCGTAGATCGTCTGCACCCGCTCGAAGTCGCGCGCGGCCCTTTCGAGCGGCTCAATCGTGTTGGCAAACGTGGGCGCGGCCGGGTGGGCGGCGATCGCGGCGACGGCGTCGAGCTCCGCCTCCATGGCAGCTTCGAGGGCGGGGCCGAGATCGGCGACGCGGACTTGGTCGAACGGCGGCACGCCCCCGTAGGGACCGGTCCAGGGGCGGTTGATCGGAGTCGGTTCGGCGGCGGCGGTCATCGGTTGGGGGAGGCACGGGAGCGTCGCCGCGAGCACGAGCCACGGGATGGCCCGGAGAAGGGATCGGCGGGCGGGCTGGAGGAAACGCTTCATGTGCCGGTGCTCCGGGGTAGGGAAGGGAGGGGCGGAGAGATCATACCGGCTTGCGGCATGGCTGCCGCCGGGGGGAGGGGATGGAAGGCCCTCGCCGTCCCCCACGCCCTGCCCGTGACGCCCCGTGCCTCCCCACGCTAGGCTTGGGAGGAAGTCAGTTGATGGACACCAAGGATGACGCATGTCTGATTCCCCGCCGCCGTCCGGCTCCGAGCCGGTGACGCGCGACGCCCTCGGGGCGATGGTCGCCCGGGCCACCGCCTGTCTCCCGCAGCAGGGGCCGATCGGCGTGTTCGTGGCGCAGAATCCGCTCCAGAGCCTGGAGTCGATTCGATTCGACGACGCGGCCGTGCTCGCCTGGCGCCTCCTCGAGGCCGAGCCCTATCTCTCCGAGGAGCGCTACCGGGCCGAGCTCGCTTCCGGCCGGATCACGCCGGCCGATATCGATGCCGTCCTCGACGACGAGCACCGGGATGTCCCCTCCCAGACCCTCTGCGGTGGGCGGCTGACGCTCCGCCAGCTTCACCGGACGCTCCTCCTCCATTCGATCGTGCGCGAGACCGACACCGGGGCCCGCTGGGCCCTCACCGAGACCGGAGCGATCGAGACCCTCCGCAGCGATCTCGATCCGCAGGTGCGGTGGAAAATCCTCACCGAGTCGCTCGGGGAGGAATCGGTGCCGGGGCGGGAGCCGCGGCTGGTCCTGGCGGCTGACGAACAGGCCCGCGCGGCCGTCGTCGCGCAGATGTCTCCGCTGGGGCAGCTCGACGACGAGCGCGAGGTGTCGGCCGATCTGTGGTACGCGTGTCTGGAATCGTTGTCGATGACCCGCCCGGCGATGACGCCCGTGCAGCCGCCGGTGCGCTACCGCGATCTCATCATGGCCCTCGAGCCGACGCTCGACACCGACAGCCTGGTCAATCCCCTCCTCATCCGCTGGTGTGGCGCCTTCCTCGATCAGGGGGTCGCCGCCTGGCCGATGCCGGGGCGCGAGCTGGGGCTTCTCCAAGCGGTGATCGGCCTCTCGGCGCCCGGTGCCTGGGGGGCCGAACCGTGGGCCGTACCGCTCGGGGGAGCGCTCTGTGCGGCCCGGGGGCGGGCCGCGCTCGACGTCATCCGGGAGGAGTTGGTCCGACTGGGGATCCCTGCCGACCGCTGGGAGGAATACCTGACGCGGTCGCTGCTGGCGCTGCGCGGTTGGGCGGGAATGATGCGCAGCCTCGAGGAGCGCCCCGACCGGGCGCCGGTCATCGAGGTGCCCGCCCGGGTCGTCGACTTCCTCGCGCTGCGGCTGATCTGCGACCGGGTCGCCACATCGTGGGCGGCCGGCCGGCTCGGCGTCTCCCTCGATGACGCCGGGGATCCCCGGCAGGGATTCGCGGCCTGGTGGGTCGAGCTCCAGGACCGCTCCCCGTGGCTGCGCGGCCAAGGGGCGTTGGCCCGCTCGCTCCTCCTCCATCAGGTAGCCCAGCTGATTGGGATGACCCCGGCCGACATCCGGGAGCTGTCGGAGAACGAGCTCCTCGAGCTCGAGGGGGAGATCCGCAACTTTTCCCCGCTCACCCGCCGCCGCCTCCTCCACGCGGCCTATGAACGTCGCTATCGCACCGAGATCCTCGACGCCCTTGAGCTCCACTCGCTCTCCTCCGACAAGCCGCCGGCGGTCCGCCCCTGGCTCCAGGCGGTTCTCTGCATGGACGAGCGTTGCGAATCGTTCCGCCGGCACCTCGAGGAGCTCGGTCCCGATGTCGAGACGTTCGGGACGGCGGGGTTCTTCGCGGTGCCGATTTCGTTTCGGGGGATCGACGACTGGCATGCGTCGCCGCTGTGCCCGATCGTCGTCCGCCCCGGCCACACCGTTGAGGAAGTGCCCGACGACGGTGCCGTCCGCCTCCATCACCGCCACCGGGCCGTGGCCCGCCGCCTCGGCCAGGTGCAGGAGGGAATCTCATCGGGGAGCCGGACGCTCCTCGGGGGGAGCCTCTTGGCGATGGTCGCCGGGGCACTGGCGGCGGTGCCGCTGGTGGCGCGGGTCGTGTCGCCGCTGTTCTCCGATCGGATATGGCGCTGGGCGAAGGCCTTTGCCCGCCCCCCCGTCCCCACGCGCCTTCTCCTCGAGCGGACCGACGACACACCGCTGGCCGACGGCACGCGCGCCGGCTTCGACGTCACCGAGATGGCCGGGTGCGTGCGGCGCGTTCTCGAGGACATCGGGCTGCGGATCGACTTCGCCCGGATCGTGGTGATCGTCGGGCACGGTTCTTCATCCCTCAACAACCCGCACGAGAGCGCCTACCACTGCGGCGCCTGTGGCGGCGGGCCCGGTGGCCCCAATGCTCGGGCCTTCGCGTTGATGGCCAACGACACACGAGTCCGCGCGCTCCTTGCCGACGGTGGACTCTCGATCCCCGATGACACGCTGTTCCTCGGCGGCATGCTCGACACCTGCTCCAACACGGTCACGTGGTACGACACCGCCCGCGTGCCGGCCAGCCACGCCGACGACCTCGTGCGGCTCCACCGGGCCTGCGAGCATGCCTGCGGCGCCGATGCCCAGGAGCGCTGCCGGCGCTTCGACTCCGCGCCGACAGGCCCCACGCCGGCGATGGCGCGGGCCCATGTCGAAGGGCGGGCCGTCGACCTCGCGCAGGTCCGCCCCGAGCTTGGCCATGCCACCAACGCCGTCTGCGTCATCGGCACGCGCCAGCGCACCCGCGGGCTCTATCTCGACCGCCGCGCCTTCCTCGTCTCCTACGATCCCTCGTCCGATCCCACCGGCGACATCCTCACGCGGACGCTTGCCGCCGTCGGTCCGGTCGCCTCGGGGATCAATCTCGCCTACTTCTTCTCCACCGTCGATCGGCTCCGCTTCGGGTGCAACACGAAGCTCCCCCACAACATCACCGGCCTCGTCGGTGTCATGGATGGTCATGCGAGCGATCTGCGCACCGGCCTCCCCTGGCAGACGGTGGAGATCCACGAGCCGATGCGGCTCCTGATCGTCGTCGACGCCCCGGCCGAGCGTGTCCTCGCTGCCGCCGAGCGGCTCCCGGGGGTGAAGCAGTTGTTCATCAACGGCTGGGTGCAACTGGCCGTCTGGAACGAAGACGGCACGCTCGACGTCTTTGACGGCACCGTCTTCCGCCGCCATCTGCGGGAGAGCTCCCGACTGCCGATCGTCGATCGCTCGATCACCTGGTTCGCCGGGAAGCGCGGCCATCTCCCCCCCGCCCAGATCCTCTCCGCCTCGACGCCGACGCGGCGCCGCGGCCCGGGTGGCCCGCGCGTTGCCCTGATCGGGGACGGCGCGGCGGGGTGAGGATCGCCCTATCTGGGGTGGTATGATCGGCCGCGTCGGCCATGGCTGTCACCCCCGTCGGCCCCTCTGGAGCCCTCCTTTGACCAACGCCCGCTCTTTCCTCCCCGGCCGGTCGTCTTCTGCGGCCCGCCTCCGTCTCCCCTGCGGTCTGCTCCTGATGTCGATCTGGGGGGTGGGACTCACCGCCGCCCCGCCAGCCGCAGACGACTGGCCCTGCTGGCGTGGCCCGACCCACGATGGCCAGGCTGCGGCCGGGCAGCGCGTGCCGCAGACGTGGGGCGATGCGGCGAACGTCGTCTGGTCGGTCGATGTTCCCGGCCGGGGGAACGGCTCGCCGACGGTGGTGGGGAACAGGGTCTATCTCGCCACCTGCGACGAAGCGACCGGCAGCCAGTCGGTGCTCGCGTTCGAGCGGGCCACCGGCAAGCTGGTCTGGCAGCGGCAGGTGCATGCGGAAGGGGCAATGCGGAAGAATGAAAAATCGACCGGCGCCTCGACGACCGTTTCCGCCGACGATGGCCGCCTCTTCATCACTTTTCCCAACTCGGATGCAGTGTTCTGCACCGCCCTCGATCCCGACGGCACGATCCTCTGGCAGACCCGCGTCTGCGATTACGCCATCCACCAGGGCTACGGCGCCTCGCCGCTGGTCCACGACGGCCGCGTGTTCGTCGTCGCCGATCATCGGAATCGGGGCCGCGTCGCAGCGCTCGATCCGGCCACCGGCAAGGTGCTGTGGGAGAAGGAACGGCCACCAGTACCGAACTATTCCTCACCCGTCGTCTGGAAGCTTTTCGGTCGCGATCAGCTGATTCTGACCGGCTGCGACAAGGTTGCCGCGCTCGATCCGGCCACCGGCGACACCCTGTGGGAGAAGGAGGGAGCGACAACGGAGTGCGTCACGACCACCGTCACCGACGGCGAGCGCGTCTACTCCTCCGGTGGCTATCCCCGCAATCACATCGCCGCCTACCGAGCCGACGGCTCCGGGACGGTCGATTGGGAGAACGGCGAGCGCGTCTATGTCCCCTCGCTCCTCTATTCCCAAGGGCACCTCTACGCGATCCTCGATGCCGGAATTGCCGCCTGCTTCGATGCCGCCACCGGCGCGGAGAAGTGGAAGCAGCGTCTCGGCGGCAATTTCAGCGCCTCGCCGGTGATGCTCG